>JBFLWK010000009.1 GCA_040757695.1 Elusimicrobiota bacterium | reverse complement strand
GGAATCCATTTGTATCCACTCAAATATTAGAAGCGTCCCCATTTTCCATTTTAACTTTTAACCTTTAACCTTTAACTTGCCTTTTTGTTACTCGTAAGTGAACCATTTCAACCTCGTCCCCTAAATCATTTCAAATGCAATAATGATAGTGGATTTGTTGTCCCAATCCCGACGTTGCCTGCTTTTACTACGAGTGTTGAACCGCCAACAGAAAATGCATTCCCTTCAACGCTCATTGTCCCTTTGATAACAGTATTGCCATCAGAGTCAGTCCGGTAAACTGTTACCGAATCTTTATCTTGAATTACAAAACCGGTGGAACCGTCGTTAGAGTTAAGTTTTAACTCTGCTACCTCTGCTAGTCCAGATGCTACCATTCCCAAAATAAGCCCGACTTTCAACAATCCCGCAATAAAAAGTTTTTTGTCCATATCTTGCGACCTCCATCAAAAAAACCTTGCTTTCGCAAGGACTCCCAATCTATTAAAACGCTGGAATCTTCAACTTGTTGAGGACAATTATTGAAATTCCTGTACATCAAGTTAGGCGAGGAAACCTCGTATTTGTCATTCCCGAATGCCCCAATCGGGAATCCATTTAACCCGAAATCCTCAGTTAGGAATTCGCCGTTATTAATTGAGGACCGTCCCCAATTCCCAATTCCCGCAATTATTACCTTTTTCATTTTTCGCCTTTGATTTCCTTCAGTGCTCTTGTTGCAGAATCTTTGACTGTTGATGATTTGTCATTCTTTGATAATTTTGTTAAAGCATCAATTGCCCGTTTCTCTTTCAACATACCCAGCAAACCAATAGCAGTTGTCTTCACACTATCGCTTTCATCTTCAAGTGCATTTATAAGAATTGGTATCCCTGTATCATCACCTAATTGCTTAAGTGACGCACAAATTGTCAAATGTATAAATGTATCTTTTGGCTCTTTTTTTGTTTCTTCCAATGCTTTCTTGAGTAGTGGAATTGTTGAATTATCGCCTATTTTTCCTAGCACTTCTGCACAGGTTCTTCTGACAGACCTTTTGGGGTCAAATGATAACATCTTGGCAATTTTTTGAATAGATTTTTGAGAACCAATGTTTCCCAAGCCACTGACCGCTTCTTCCCTGATTGCTTCCGAAATATCATCAAGAGATTCAAGCAATGTTTTTTCAACAGAGATGCTGCCTGTTTTCCCAAGAGCCACCACAACATTTTTTCTTAAATCAGCATCGGTATCTTTTGCTTTTGCAACTAAAGCAGGAATTACTGATTTTTCGCATATTTCTGTGATTTCTTTATAACCGTGTATTTTTTCGTTTTTCTCTGCATCAGATAATTTATTATCATTCTTACAGTTTTGTATCAACAAATTTATTTCATGCCTATTGCATATTTTACCCAACGATTTTACCGCATGTTTTTGTACCACTATTTTTTCAGTATTTAATGCTTCAATAAGTGCTATAACAGCTTTTTTATCTCTGTAATTACCTAAAGCCATTGCTGCTGTTGCTCGCTGCCCCGGTGTTTTAGCGGACACCAATTGCTGAATTTTTTGCTCAAGTATCTGACCACTTAATAATGCAGTTTTTTGTACAGATTCCTGGTTTGTATCATGGTTTATCGCTTGTTCTGACCTCTGCTCTTCTTTTTTTTCTTGAGAATATACAAAAATATTTAACCAACTACACAATAACAAAACCACCATTATCTTTTTCATCAAAGTTTCTCCTATAAATAATAGGGACGGAGGAAATTAGTTTTCTTCATTATTTTTGTTCCTTTACTGAAAATCTGCGATATACTGCAGGGAATCCCCTCTCTGCTTGTTCGGAATTAGCGTCTGCTTCAAGGAAACGCTGATTCCAACACTAAAAATTGGCAATTACAGCCAGATAGTCAGGGCTTCGCCCTGAACCCCCATTTTAGTAACCGCAGATACACACAGATTTTCACAGATAAGTTCAAGAGTTCTTTCATCTGCGTTTATCTGCGTCCATCTGCGTCCCAATTTATTGAAATTCCGATACTGCGAGCAAATGACTCACTTCTATACAAATTATTGTCGGGAACCTTTTCGGCCGCCTTTCTTGCGCGGTGGGAAACCATATTTCTGCATTTCTTCCGAGAACTTGCCAAGTTTGGATTCCAGATAACTCACCACACGGCCGTGGAACAATTTGTCTTCGTGGTCTTGTTTCTCCAACTCTTCTGTGAGTGCCTGCTGGGTTGCTTTCGCCGCTTCCTGTTTCGCATCAAGTGCTTTCCGCTTTGTAAGCCGTTCAGTGCATTCTTTCAGGAACTCTTTTTCTTTGCTATCCGTTTTTGCACCTTCTGTCAAACCAGCAGAAAGTCCTTCCAGTGCATCAGTTACATCCGCAAACGATTTCCCTAACCGTGCCTTACCCATAGAAATTACCTCCTTGTCCCGCTATTGCAGGATGAAATAAAAAAGCACGCCAAGAGCGTGCAATACAAAAAATAAAACGCAGGTTGAAAACCTGCGACTACAAATAAAAATAGCGGATTTACATCCGCCGCTACAAATAATTTTTCATTTTTAATTTTTAATTTTAAATTGTTTTTACCCCCCCCCGAAAAATTTTGGAGTTACTAACAGAGGCGACATCTATGGATTCCCGATAAAAGCACTCGGGAATGACAGTATGAGATTGCTTCGTTTCACTCGCAATGACAGTCATTTTTTTACCTCTGGTGAAAGTATAACAAAAAACCTGCAATTTGTCAAGTACTTTTTTTGTAAAAGATTGAGAACATGTCTGTATAGATAACCCGCCATTTTTTTATATCTACTATTCTTGATGGTTTCAGAAGCAGAAAATCGGTGTTTTCAGGTATCTCAAATTTTTCAAAAAAGTTTTTAAGAAAAGCAATCGGATAAACTGTATCATACCTGCCATCAATTGCAACTTTGCACTGCGGGTAAAGATTCCATATCAGATACTCCCCCCAGTTAAATTCATTATAGATATTGCCTGAAAGATTTTTTTCAGTGATAAATTTCATAGTGCCTTCGGGGAACTTATTTTCTGAAAGAATTTTTAAACTCGGGTTTTGTATTGAAAGAAACAAAATCAAAAGAAACGGTAATAATGAAAATGCAGTAATAATTAGATATGTAAATTTTTTTCTGATACTTTGAAAAAATGGTATAAGAAATGGAGCGATAATAATTGCACCAATAGGAATATGCCTTACAGACCTGTAAGATAAGACAATAGTTAGAATAACTATTAAAGCAGATAGGTATCGTTTTTGGGCTATAAGCAAAATAAAAACAGAAACGGAAATCACAGATAAAAATACGAATACATAACCGAAGATTGAAAAATCCGCGATATTAAAGGCACTCCATTCACCGATATATTTTGGAGTTAATGGATTTGTTAATGCGGCAAATACAGTTTTCCATAAACCGATATGATATGGATTTATCAGTGTTACCAGTGGAATCATTATTAGATACAGAAGATGTTTTTTTATTGATAGATCTGTTAAAATCAATACTGATAAAATCACGCCGACGATAAAACCACCATGCGAATTTGCCCATAAAATCAGTATTACTAGCAGAGCATACAGAGATTTTATATTTTGAGTTTTTATGTATGAATGAATTAGAAATCCAGTAATTGCAAGATAAAGATATGAGAATATCTGTGGCCTAAAAGACGCTCCTAGATAAATCAGCGATAAAGAAAAAAGATAAAGCGGTAAAACTATTCTATAATTTTGAGAATAATTAAGCAATGTCAAAAACAAAAAAATACTTGTGAAGAAACCAACAGTAATTTTCAGAAATATCAAGCCCTTATCGCTGGCTTTTTTATAGATGAAATAAAAAACAATTTCTGATAGCCATTCGTGGTCTATCCATTTGTTCCCGAAAGCAGTATATGAATAGCAATCAGTTTTAGGGATAGTTTTTGTCTCAACGATTTGTTTGCCGAAAAAAAGATGTCCCCAGAAATCAACATCCTGCCATCTTGAATAAAAGAAAAAAGGGCTTGACAATAGCCCTGCTAAAAAGACAACTATGATTTTTTTATGTTTATCTGTGTTCATCAGAGCCTGCCCCCGAATGGTGCTATCGGGGGTTCATCTGTGGTTTCGTTCTTATTATCTTTTCAACTGATGCAATTGCTTCGTCTAGTTTTGAGACATCTTTTCCACCTGCCTGTGCCATATCAGACCTGCCACCGCCGCCACCACCGATAATCTTTGATAATTCTTTCACTATATTCCGTGCATCAAATTTAGCCGTGAGGTCTTTTGTAACAGATACAATTATCGTCGGTTTGTCGTCAATAACAGAACCCAATACCACAATGCCCGATTTGATTTTGTTTTTCAGATTGTCTGAAATGCTTCTCATTTCATCTATGGCTGATGTTTCTATTTTTACAGCTAGCAGTTTTACATTGCTGATTTCTTTGATATTTTTTAGCAAATCGTTTTCTTGTATTTTTGGCATTTTGGAAACGTCCTTTTCAAGTTTCTTTTTATCGTCTGATAGTTTTTGAAGTTTCGGAATAATTTCTGTTCTGGATGATTTCAATATCTCTGCGATTTCGTCAATCGTTTCCCGCTGGTTTTTCATAAAGTTGTATGCCGAGATTCCGGTAATTGCTTCTATTCGCCGCAAACCGCTACCGATACTGCTTTCTGATAAAACTATAAGCTGCCCCATTTCACCGGTTGATTTACAATGGGTTCCTGCACAGAGTTCTATACTTTCAGGTGATGATTCCTCGCCGATAGTTATACAGCGAACTTTCTCGCCGTATTTTTCACCGAACAGAGCCATCGCACCTATTTTTTTGGCATCATCTACCGTTGTGATTTTTGTTGTAATTTTTAAGTTTTCTAAAACTTTTTCATTAACATATTTTTCTATCAAATCCAGTTCTTCTTTTTTAAGTTGTGCCGGATGAGAGAAATCAAATCTGAGCCTATCATCAGCAACAAGTGAACCCCGTTGAACAATATGTGTTCCAACAATTTTTCTTAATGCCTTATGCAAAAGATGTGTTGCGGTATGATTTCTCATTATATTTTGTCGTCTGGTCTCATCAATTTCTGCTTCAACAGTATCATCAGTTTTCAAAATACCCTTCACTATTTTTGCCTTATGAATTATAAGATTTTCAACAGGTTTCTGCGTATCAACAATTTCCGCTTCGTTTTCAATTTTTAATTTTTCATTTTTAATTTTTAATTTGCCGGTGTCTCCCACTTGTCCACCGCTCTCACCATAAAAAGGTGTTTCTTTCAGAATAATTTCAACAGTATCGTTTTCTTTTGCAGTATCAACTACTTTCCCATATTTTACAATTGCAACAATTTCAGTTGTAATTTTTGTTTCATCATAACCTTTGAAAACAGTGTTCCCGAATTTTTTTTGAAGTTCATAATAATTACCCATATCTTTATCTCCTGAACCTTTCCAGGCAGTTTTAGAACGAGTTTTTTGTTTCGCCATTTCTTCTTCAAATCCTTGTTCATCTATAAAAATTTCGGATTCAGCCAGAAGTTCTTTTGTTAAATCAAGTGGAAAGCCGTAAGTATCGTATAAAACGAACGCATCTTTTCCGGAAATTTTTTGTTTCGTTTTCTTCAAGTCCTCAAGAATCTCTATACCATGTTCAAGTGTTTGTAGAAATTTTTCTTCTTCCATTTTTACAACCCGTGCTATATATTCCAGATGAGAAATCAATTCGGGATATACTTGTTTCATTATCCCAATAACTTCTCCACAGATTTTGTAGAGAAAAGGTTTTACAAGATTTAGTTTCCTTCCATGAGTTAATGCTCTTCTTAGAACTCTTCTTAAGACATAACCCCTTCCTTCATTGGAAGGCAGAATCCCATCAGAAATAAGAAGTGTGATTGCACGGCAATGATCAGCAATAATTTTTGTTGAAACATCATTTTTATTATTTGAAATGTTTTCAATAAAATCTATAATTTTTATAAACTCATCAGTTTCAAAAAATGTATTAACATTCTGAATTATAGCTGTAAGTCTTTCAAGACCCATACCAGTATCTATATTTTTTTGAGGAAGATTTTTAAGTGTGCCATCGGGCTGTTTATCAAATTGTGTAAAAACAAGATTCCATACTTCAATAAATCTATCGCAATCACAACCAGGACCACAGGTTGGCTTTCCACAACTGTTTTCAATACCGGTATCATAGAAAATTTCAGAGCAAGGTCCACAAGGACCTGTATCTCCCATTTCCCAGAAATTTGTGTCTTCTTTTAATTTTACAATTTTTTCTTTTAAAATAATTTTTTGCCAGATTGTAAATGCTTCATCGTCATCTTTATAGACGGTTGCATACAGTAGTGCGGCATTAATGCCGCACTCCTTTGTCAAAAATTCCCAAGCCCATTCAATCGCTTCTTTTTTGAAATAATCACCAAAAGAGAAATTACCAGGCATCTCAAAAAATGTTAGATGCCTCTTTGTATATCCTACCTTTTCTATATCTGAAGTTCTGAAACATTTCTGGACCGATGATGCTCTCTGGTATTTTGATTTTAGTTTCTGTGTCCCGAGAAAATAATTTTTGAATTGTACCATTCCTGCAATTGTAAAAAGTAGTGTCGGGTCTGATGAAGGCACAAGCGAGTCGCTCTTAAAAATTGTATGGTTTTTAGTCTCAAAAAATTTCAGGAATTTCTTCCTGATTTCATTCGTGGTCATAAAGTACATCTATTTTATAAAAATTCCTTCTAAAAATCTATTCAATTCTTATAGTATCTTGTGGGATACCGATAATTGGTTTTATGCCAAGCACACTGAAAAAGAGGTCCTTACTTTTTACAGATACTGTTTTCCGCACTTCTTTTACTTTAGGCAGTAAAGTTATTTGAGCAACAAATCTTAAAATACCAGAAATTACAAATACTGTTAGAATCTTACTTCCAAAAGTTTGAGGTAGATGAGGTATTACAAACCCGCCTATTAACGCACCAAGACATACTCCTGTACCGTTTATCAGGTTAAAATACGATATACACCGAACACGTTTTTCTGGAGATACAGCATCAAAAATGAAATTAGAGACAGCGAGATTGAACCCAGCCCATGCGAAACCTGCCAATGCATTTATACAAACAAGATATATTTTTGATGTAGAAAAAAGCCATAACACAGGTAAAAATGGTAACATAAAGCCAGCAAGTCGTATTACCGACATATTGCCAACTTTATCAGCATGATTTCCCCAGGTTGATAGTGTAAGTAACATAGTGATTGTCAAAGTTGTATTTATAACTACAAACGATAAGTAATCAAATTTCAGTTCTCTCAACATATATACAGCAAAAAACGGTGCAGCTAAATAAACAGCAAAAGAAGTGAATGCAACATATAACACAAACTTAACAAAATTGCTTTCTTTGAATCGTATCAAAAAATCTTTTAATCCAAATTCTGCCTCTTTTGGAGTATGTATCTTGGGCTCGTAATATTTTGTAATAAAATACCAACTTATGAACCTGCACAGAAACGCTATTGAAAAAATTATTGTGAAGCCATAAATACTTTTTTTATTCATCAGCCATAGAATTATACCAGCAATAAAACTTGAAATTAGCGTAATACTACCAAGCCATTTGTTTCTGAAACTAAAATATTTCCCCCTTGATTGATTAGGAATATATTGTGTCATTATACTTGCCCATGCCGGTCCACCTAAACCTGTAAACATAGTATAAAGCGTAACGAAACCGACTAACCATAATGCAAGTTTTGTTTGAAATATAAATGGTATTAAAAGTATCGGTAGCCACATCAATGCATGAAGAAACACAGATGTCACCATTGTTCTTTTTCTACCCCAAAGTTTTGTGATATCTGGTGTCTTGTATTGAAGAATGCTTGAAGCGAACCCCGGTAATGATGTGAGTAGACCAACTTCTTGTGGTGTTGCTTTTAATGCGATGATATAAGGATTCAAATATGTATCACCAAACCCAAACATTACAGAGAAAAAACAACCATCTATGAATGAATATCTTAAACTTCGTTTTACAGGATGCTGGTTTAATTTATAGTTGTCCATAACATCTTATCGTTTTCAATGTCTGAAATGACGCATACCTGTGAATACCATTGAGATTTTATGCTCGTTGCAGGCAGAGATTATGTCATTCTGTCAGCGTTCAAAGTTCAATAATATATTTTTCGGGATTCTTATAAAATTCATTTATATTTATGTTTTTTTCAGAATTAACTGTTAGCTCTTTTGAATTGGATATAATTACAGTTTTTGAATTTTTATATTTTCTTTTAAATAATAATAACGCAGCAGGATTTTTATCAAGTCTACCTGATTTAATTTCAAATCCTATTATTTTATCTCCTAATCTTGTCACATAATCAACTTCGTTGTTCCTTTCTCGCCAGTAATATATCTCGCCTCCCAACTTGTTAAAAATAAAATACAATCTTGCACCAATAGAATTTTCAACCAATCGTCCCCAAAACATTTTATCTTTTTTGGCTGTATTGAATTTCACTCCAGCCATAGAGGTGCTCAACCCGTTATCATATACTAATATTTTAGGAATAGACCCTCTTCTCCTTATTCTTGCACCGCTCCATCTTTCTAACGGTGTTAAAAGAAATGCCTTAGACATTAAATTGAGGTATGAGGCAATGGTTGTAGTGTTGCCGGCGTCCTGTAATGTGCCAAGCATTTTCTGATAACTCACAATCTGTGCAGCATGATTTACAGCTAATCCAAACGATTGTCTCATCAGTACAGGCTTCGTAATGGGTGTAGATAGAATTATATCTTTTGATAACACTGGTTCAATAAGTGATTCCCGCATATAATTTGCCCATCTGTTTTCATCTTCAATTAATAAAAGCGCCCCAGGATATCCACCGAAATAAATATATTCATCTAAACTTAATGAAAAACATTCTTTACATTCAGAAAAAGACCATTGATTATGCCTGTGTAATTCAAAGCGGCCAGCCAAACTCTCTGTTAATCCGCGCTGCATCAATAGTGCCGATGAGCCCAATAATAAAACATGATTATTATTATGTAATCTTTTATCTTCATCATACAATTTTTTTACAACTTCGCTCCATTTTGGAATTTTTTGAACTTCATCTAAAATTAATAGCACGGGTTGTTTGGTTTTTTTACATAAATTTCTTGCATTCTGCCATTTATCAGTTATCCAGCTAACTGTAGGTATATTTGGCTGATCGGCTGTTTCGTAAATTTTTGGATATTTCCAATTGTCAAATATCTGTAAAGCCAGCGTAGTTTTACCAACCTGTCTAGGGCCGATTACCGCTTGAATCAAATTAATCTTTCCTGTTAATGCCTTCCATAATTCGTCATATAACTGTTTACGGATATATTTTTTCATAGTTCAATAATACAAAATTATTTTCTAAATGTCAACAGATTACTCAAAATATTGAGTAATCTGTAAAGAATTAACTTTAATGTCGGAAATGACGTATTCCTGTGAATACCATTGAAATTTTATGCTCGTTACATGCTTTGATTGAATCTTTATCGTTAAGCGAGCCACCAGGCTGAATTATCGCGCCGACACCGATTTTTGATGCCGCATCAACGACATCACGAAATGGAAAGAAAGCGTCGGAAGCAAGAACCAAAGAGAGATTGGGGATTGGGGATTGGGGATTGGGGATTGAATTCAATTTCATGGTTGCTATATGCAGGGCATCTATTCTGGACATTTGACCTGCACCGATACCTACCGTTTGAGTGCCTCTAACAAGAACAATAGCATTTGATTTTACATGTTTTGCGACGGTAAAAGCAAATTTTAATGATTCCAATTCCTGTTTTGTTGGTTTTCTTTTTGTCACAATTTTTAATTTATCAAAAATTTTATTATCTCTTTCTTGAACAAGTATTTTATCATTGAATACACTGCGAAACCCACATATTGAACTTTTCGTGTTTGCGGAAACACGAAAAGATAAAACACGTAAATTCTGTTTCTGAGAAAATATTTTTAGCGCATCTTTTGAATAATTCAGTGCGATTACGCATTCTGTAAAGATTTTTATTATTTTTTTTGCAGTTTCTACATCAACAGTTTTATTGAAGGCAACAATTCCACCGAATGCAGATACAGGGTCACAAGCGAGTGCATTTTTGTATGCATTAAAGATAGTTTTAGCGGTTGCAACCCCGCAAGGGTTGTTATGTTTTACAATCACACATGATGGCTTTTGGAATTCACAAACAAGATTAAATGCAGAATCTAAATCTAAATAATTATTATACGAAAGTTCTTTCCCTTGTAATTGTTTTATTTCTGACTTCTGACTTCTGACTTCCCTGCCCGACTGATGGCAGGCGGGTGACTTCTGATATATTACTGCTTTCTGATGTGGATTTTCGCCGTATCGCAGTTCTTGAAGTTTTTTAAGTCCAATTGATATTTTTTCAGGAAAAGGTTCATCTGTAAAAAAATTGGAAATAACAGCGTCATAATATGCAATATGCCTAAACGCTTTTGCTGCAAGTTGTTTTCTGAATACAAAATCTATTTTTCCCATTTTCATATTAGCGATAATGTGATAATAATCTGTCGGATCACAGACCACTACTACATTCTCAAAATTTTTTGCTGCTGCACGAAGAAGAGCAACTCCGCCAATATCTATGTTTTCAATAGAAGGTTTTTGTTCAAATGGATAAAGATTGACAACAACCATATCAATCGTATCTATACCAAGTTTTTTTAACTCGGTAAGATGTTTTTTGGTTCTTTTTGCAAGAATACCTGCATGGATTTTAGGATGTAAAGTTTTTACCCTACCATCAAGAATTTCCGGGAAGCCAGTTGTTTCATCAACCGTCACGACTGGAATCATAGCATCTTTTAGGATTCTTGCAGTACCACCAGTTGAGATGATTTTTACATTTTGTTTTTGTAATGCTTTTGCAAACTCAATAATTCCTGATTTGTCGGATACGCTTATTAATGTAGTTTTAATCGGTCTCATCTGAATTCTCCTTTCCTAATCTATTTACAACCTGTTCAATGGTATCGTAATCAAATCCTTTCCTTGTAAGAAATTGGTATATTTTATTTTTTGCTTTCAGCGGTTCAAGTTTTTTATATCTTGGAAGTTTATTTCTTATTATCTTGTATGCTACTTCCGTTTCATCTATTGAAAACGAGTTTAATATAGTAGCAGCCATTTCATGTGTTATACCTTTTCTGTTAAGTTCCCGCAGTATAAAATTTTTACTCTTATTATTTCTTAAACGATATTCAGTCCATTCTTTTGCAAATTTTTCATCATTTATCAGTTTCAGAATTTTTAGTTTTTCTATTACTTTTTCAACAACGTTTTCGTCATAATTTCTTCCGATTTTTTCTCGTATTTCCTTTTCAGAATGATTTCGTCTGGCTAACAGCCAGAAAGCATATTTTTGTGCTTTTTGATAATTTGTTGATTTTTCTTTTATTGCCATTTTTTGATTAACTCCTGTGCAAGTTTTATATGCGAACCCTGCCAGTAAATTTTTTTGCAATTAAGGCAGTAAAAAAAATCATTATGTGTTTGAAAAATAAATAACGGAACCTTATCTTTAACTTTATCTTTCTCAATTTTATCAAGAGGTGTATTACATTCAATACATCGTGTAAAAATCTCAGGTTTATCAATTTTCAAATTTAATTCGGACTTCAGTTGTTCAATCTGCTCAAAATAATTCCCACTTTTTATAACTATAATTTTTATTGGTTTTTTTTTTGAAATACCAGTATCTCTTGTTAAAAGAATTCGTTGCTGCCTTATACTTTCAAAAACAAGTTCTTTATCCGAGCTGCCTGTATAATAAACAGTATCATACCCCAAAAGCCGAAGCCATTTTGCCAAACGTCCAAGCATTCTATCAACAATAAATTTCATTTATCTTTTTCTCTGCTGCTTAATCATTTTTAAGATTTTTCTATTGAACCGCAAGACACGTTTAGGATTTAAGATAAAATAAATTTTTCTTTTCTGTCGTAAGGAACTAATTATGTTTACATGTTCTAATACTTTTAAATGACGACATGCCGTTGGTTTTGAAACCCTAAGCATACGTTTAATTTCAGGCAAACATACTTTTTTCTTCTTGTGTAGAAGTTCTAAAATTTTAATCCTTTTTTCGTTCGCTACAGCTTTAAAAATTTTCACTAAAAGTGGCATATTCCTCCTTTCTAATATTAGCAAATTAGCTAATTTGCTAATTACGAAATTAGCTAATTATAGTTGTGTAAGTTCGTATTTTCTCATTCCAAGACCAAGTTTTTCGGCATATTCCAATTGTACCGACCAATCAATATCTGGGAATATATGTTTGAAAAAATCAGCCCCAAATTTTTTATTAACCAGTTCAACTGATGCCATATCAATAGCGACGGGGTTGTCGGAAGATAAAATTCCTATATCGTCAATCAATGGGTTTTCTTTTGTCTCATAGCAATCGCAGAATTTTGTAATGTAGTTCAGGAAATTTATGTAAATCGCTTTTTTATTTTTTAAGACACCTAAAGCATATTCCACAATTTTTTCCTGTGCATTTTTTGTAGATTCATTCCATGGTATTTTTATAGTATGCTGTTCACAGGATAAGATGCACTCTCCACAACCAATACAAACTTCTTTGTTCATTATAATTTTTTTATTTACAAGTTTCAATGCACCTGATGGGCACCATTTTATACAAGTTCCACACCCAATACAATTTTCAATTTTTATATTTGGTTTTATTGAATTATGCATCTCATATTTGCCTTGTCGGGAACCGCAACCCATACCGATATTTTTTAATGCTCCACCAAACCCAGAAATTTCGTGTCCTTTGAAATGCGTGAGAAAAACAATTTTATCGGCGTAGTAAATATCCGTTGCAATTTTTACTTTTTGAAAATGTTTAAGATTAACAGCGACATCTACATAAGAATTTCCACGCAACCCATCTGCGATTATTATTGGGCAGTCACAACTACCGAACCCATGTTCAATTGCTGTATTAAAATGGCTGACTGCATCTGCTCTTGCTCCCTTGTAAATCGTATTAGCGTCTGTTAAAAACGGTTTTCCACCGAGCAGTTTTACCATTTCAACTATTGGTTTTACAAATTCAGGTTTTATATATCCTTGGTTCCCTTTTTCACCGAAATGGATTTTTATTGCGACAAGGTCGTTTTTAGAAATAAAACTTGAAAATCCAACTTTTTCTAAAAGTTTCTTTATTTTATCCTGCGAAATAATTTTTGAAAAATACACATTACTCATAATTTATTATTTTTTTTCTCATTTCTTTTTTTAACGATTGGAATTGTTTATCTCTTAAAATCTTTTCTTTTGCCCGTTTAGAACGTTTTCTTTTTTGTCGTCTGATTTTTGCTATCCGTTGTTGTTCTTCACTTTGTTTGCCTAAAATTGTTTGTTCAATTTTATTTACAAGTATTCGTCTTGCGATAAAACGGTTCAAAAGTTGCGACCTTTCTTTTTGACATTTTATCTCAATACCTGTTGGTAGATGTTTTAGATAAACGCAGGTAGATACTTTATTGAGATATTGTCCACCTTTACCACCTGACCGAATAAAGCTTTCTATAATATCTTTTTCATAGATACCTAATTTTTGCATTTTTTCTTCTAATAATTTCTGTTTTTGCAAACTTACTCCGAAGTTAATCATAATTTTTTAGACATAGTTATTCTTTTCTAATCATCGGAACGAATCTTACAGGGATTATACTTTTTTTGATAATTTTTCCTTTAATTTTTTTAACCAGTATCAGTTCCTGCCAAAACTCGCCTACTGGTATTACCATTTTTCCGCTGTCTTTGAGTTGGTCAATTAATGGTTGTGGAATTTCGTCAGGTGCGCAGGTTACTATTATCCCATCAAAAGGTGCATATTCCGGCCAGCCAAGATATCCATCATCTATTTTTACGGAGATATTTTTATATCCCATAGTATTTAACAGTTTTTCAGCGCCTTTTCCGAGTTCAGGAATGATTTCTATCGTATAAACCGCTCCACCATTTTTGCACAATTCTGCTAATATCGCTGCTTGATATCCTGAACCCGTTCCTATTTCTAAAACTTTTTCATTACCCTTGAGGTTCAATAATTGTGTCATCAATGCTACAATATAAGGTTGTGAAATCGTCTGACCATAGCCAATTGGTAAAGGAGTATCGTCATATGCATTTTTTTGATATTGTTTTGGAACAAATTTATACCGTTCCACTTTTAGCATTGCCTGTAAAACTTTTTTGTCCGTAATATCTCGTGTTTTGAGTTGTGTTTCCACCATTGCTACGCTTGCTTTGTAGTATCTATCTGTATCGTCTACACTTTTTCTATCTGATATAGAATTTGTCTTACACGAAAACAAGCAGAGAATAAAAAACACACTTAAAATTATTCTATTCATTAACTAACTCCAGAACCGCTTTAGATAAACCATCAACGACTTCAGCCATACTTTTGTAATTAAGTGTTTCAGGTAAATCATATTCACTATGATAATTCGGGTTTCTGAAATATGCGGTATCTGTAATCATCACTGCTTTATAGCCGTATATCCAGAAAGATGAGTTATCAGATAAATTTATTGCTGAAAAAGTTCGTGGTGCGATAAGCATCTGAACAGGGAAAGCAGAATGTTGTTTGAAATACCTTTTTATTTTTATTGCAATCCTATACGAAAATATATCACTTACAATGCCGATATAATTCCCTTTATCTGGGTAGAAAAGCCCTAAAAATAACGGATATTTCTGTTTCTTGTCTGTATAATATCCTATCATCTCAAGTGTAATCATCGCTACAATTTTTTCATTATTCTTTCTTGCTTCACGTGCAAAAACTCTTGAGCCCATATTCTCTGTATAAAAAAACGGTGGCTCTTCATTTGTGAATGCAACAAATTGTATTGTTCGTTTTGTATTGATATTTTTTAGCAATCTTGCAATCTCAAGCAATCCTGCTACTGCTGAGGCGTTATCATCAGCGCCTGGAGAGCCCAGAACAGAATCGTAATGTGCACCGATAACGATAATCTCACTATTTCCTTTTTTCTCAGCAATAACATTTCTATATCTTTTCCGTTTTACTAAATCGCCTTTTTCTATAGTATAAAACTGGTTATATGGTTCATACCCATATTTTTTGAACTCAGCAAAAATATAGTCCGCTGCTGTCTCAAGATTTTTATATTGAACATAATTTCGTTCTCCAATATCTTTAGCAAGATGTATTACATGTTTTTTAAGATTCTGTTCTACCTGTTTAACTTCTGCATAGACATTGTTCATATTAAGAAAAATTCCAACCAATAACAAGAAATTACAATACACAATATTCAATTTGTCATTGCGAGCCCCGACGATAATTGTGGTGTAGTAATCTTGCTTATCAGTCGTGCAAATCCGAACCAAGATTGCTTCGTTTCACTCGCAATGACCCACCATGGAGAGCGACATAGCCACTTTATTTTAATGTTTCGTCTATTTTTTTAAGAATCGGGAATTCTGTCTCATACAGTTTCTGTGTATCTATTTTCTGTTGTGTTTTCGGTTGTGATTTCGTAAATGACATTTTAACTCTTTTTGTAACTATATCAGCATATGGATAAGTACCAATTATCAGATACAGAAAGATAAACCAGTTAACAAGTCGTTTAACTTTTGTAATGAATGGATGTCTGAAAACTGAGAATAAACCACTTTCATAGTTGAATAAAAAATTCAGCAGTGTAAAGTAGATAACACATTCCATTATTTTCATCAAAAAAGGTTTCGTAGGAAACCAAGATATATCAGGAATTTTAACTGTTTTAAAAACCCGCCATATCAATACAATACCAATTATTGTGAATATTAATTTCCTGAAATCAATATAATACCAGATGTTAAATTTCCACGATTTTTTAACAAACAGTGATGGAAAACATTGTTTGACAAATTTTACCATTTGTGGATAGAATTCATACAAAAGTATTAAAATGACTGCCCCAAAAATAATTTTACCCATTATTTTATCATTTTCAAGAATTCTTCTTCTGAGATTATTTTTACACCTACTTTTTTGGCTTTCTCATATTTTGAACCCGGATTTTCGCCGGCAACTACAAAATCAGTTTTTTTGCTGACTGATGAAGTAGCATTCCCGCTTAATTCTCGTACTTTTGCTTCTGCTTCAGTCCTTGAAAAATTTTTCAGTTCTCCCGTGAAAACGAATGTTTTACCTTCAAGCGAGCGAATAAATTCACCCCTACGAACCTCTTCTTTCATATTGACACCTGCTTGTTTGAGTTTTTCTATAAGTTCTTTTGTCTTTGGCTGTTTGAAAAAGTTTACAATACACTCAGCCATAACAGGACCAACTTCATATATTTTTTGTAAATCGTCAAGAGTTGCTTTCATCAGATTATGAAGTGTAAGAAATTTTTCGGCTAATACAATTGCTGCTTTTTCACCAACATTACGGATACCTAACCCAAACAGAAGTCGGCTTAAAGGACGGTTTTTTGATTTTTCAATTGCGGACAAAAGATTTTCTGCTTTTTTATCTTTGAACAATTCAAGTTTCAACAAGTCATCTTTTTTAAGAGAATAGATATCCGCAAAGTTAGAAACCATTTTTTTAGAGACCAGTTGCTCGACTACAGCTTCTCCAAACCCTTCAATATCCATTGCTTTCCGTTTTGCAAAATGAATAAGTCCTCGTTCTAATTGTGCAGGGCAGGATGGATTTATGCATCGCCAGGCAACCTCTGCTTCTTTTTCTTTGACAACCTCTTCACCACAAACCGAACATTTGTTCGGTATTGAAAATCGTTTTTCTTTTCCTGTTCGTTTTGTTTCAATCACTTTTACAATTTTTGGAATCACTTCACCTGCACGCTCTATTAAAACAGTATCACCGATTTTCACACCAAGCCGTTCTATTTCGTCAAAATTATGAAGTGTTGCACGAGCGATAGTCACACCACCACATTCAACCGGCTCAAGTTCCGCGACAGGCGTTAAAATCCCGGTTCTACCAACCTGCACCACTATATTTTTTAGTTTTGTAGTTGCCTGTTTTGCTGGGAATTTGTAAGCGATTGCCCAGCGTGGTGATTTCATAGTAAAGCCAAGTTTTTGTTGTTGGGCAAGTGAGTTTATTTTTATAACAAGCCCGTCAATTTCGTATAAAAGGTTTTCTCGTTCAGATTCCCATTTTTTGCATACTGCAACCACTTCGTCTATACTTTTTGTGGCTGTTACTTTTTTTAATGTTGTCGGTAGTCCTAATTTTTCGCACAGTTTAAGAAACTCAAAATGCGTTTTGAATTTTTCTGTCCCTTCTATCTTCCCATATGAATGCGTGATAAATTTTAACTTTCGTTCTGCTGTAATTTTCGGGTCTTTCTGACGTAATGAGCCTGCAGCGGCATTTCTGGGGTTTGCGAACATTTGTTCTTTTTTTTCAGAAAGTTGATTGTTTAATTTTTGGAAATCGTTTTTGTCAATATAAACTTCACCACGAACTTCCAATAGGACAGGTAGTAGGCAGTGGGCAGTAGTGAGTAGTTTGAGTGGTATTGATTTTATTGTTTTTATGTTAAGTGTAATATCTTCGCCACTTTCGCCATCACCACGAGTAGCACCAAAGACAAGCAATCCATTTTTGTAAGTTAACGCGCAACTCACACCATCAATTTTTGGTTCAATTACATACTCTAATACTTCATCAGAAACTGCTTTCTTCACGCGTTTATCCCATTCAATTACTTCATCTGCAGAATAAGTATTGTCCAATGATAGCATCAGTGTAGAATGTTTTACCGTCTTAAAATCCTTTACAACTTCGCCAGAGACCCTTTGTGTTGGCGAATCCGGCATAATAAGTTGCGGATTTTTTTCTTCCAGTTTTTTTAATTGTCTTATTAGTTTGTCATATTCAGTATCTGATATTTCCGGCTGAGCAAGGACATAATACAGATAATCGTGATGTCTGATTTCTTTTTTCAGTTTTTCAATTTCCTGTTTGGTATTCATAGTTTTTTGTTAAATTTGGTCTTCCCATGTTCTCGCTAACTAGGGAAGTTCATTTCAAATACTTTTTGATAAACAAAACTAAATCTGTATCAAATTCCGCAGCTAACGGTCTTACTGTATATACCATTTTATTTTTGTATCTTTTACTCGTTACGATCCCTGCACTGCGAAGTTTCAAAATATGACGACCTGCTGTTTGAATAGGCATTTTTAATTTTTCAGATATTAAACTTAAATGCAAACCATTTCTATTCTTCAATAAAAGCAAAAATATTTTTACTCTCTTTTGAAAAGATAATGCTTTAAAAACTTTAATAACATTTATTTTGGGGTTTCTCATGTTCTCGCTAACTAGGGAAGTTCACTTTTAGTTTTTGTATTTTTGCATTTTTGATTTTATTTTATCCAAGATACCGTTGACAAATTTTCCTGATTCTTCAGTTGAAAAATCTTTTGCCAATTCTATTGCCTCATTTATCACGACATTCGGCGGTGTTTCAGGTGTAAAAAGTAATTCATATGAAGATAGTCGCAAGATTGCTCTATCAACAGATGCCATTCTATCAAGTTCCCAGTTTTCAGCCGTTTGTTTTAGGTGTTTATCAATTTCGTTGAGGTTTGCCAATGTGCCGTCAATAAGTTCTTTTGCAAATGCAACGATGTTGTTATCGTAATATTGTGTATTCCAAAAAAAAGTTTCTGCATCTTCTTTTGTTAGTTTGCAAACATCAATACTATAAAGTATTTGCATCGCGCATTCACGTGAAATTCTTCTTGAACCCATAAAATTAAAGAATTAAGAATTGAGAATTAAGAATTCAAAAACTATTTTAATTGTGAATTCAGGTTTACCAGTTCTATTGCTGTCATTGCAGCTTCTGCGCCTTTATTACCAGCTTTTGTGCCTGCTCGTTCTATTGCCTGTTCAAGATTGTCAGTTGTGATAACTCCGAAAACAACTGGCACACCAATTTTCAATCCGGTTTGTGCGATACCCTTTGTTACTTCTGCTGCGATATAATCGTAATGTGGTGTATCGCCTTTAATTACCGCACCGAGACAAATCACCGCATCATACTTTTTTGATGATGCCAGTTTATTTGCAATGAATGGTATCTCAAACGCACCTGGCACCCAAACAGTATCAATATTTTCTTCATCTGCTTCGTGCCGTTTGAGTGCATCCATACAACCTTCCAGCAGTTTGGCGGTGATGAACTCATTGAACCTTGAAACCACGATTCCAAACTTCAAGCCCCGTGCCACCAGTTTACCTTCAAACATCTTTCCCATACTCAACCACCTCCTGTAAAATCAATTAAAAATGTAAAATGTAAAATTAAAAATTTATATGAAAAACCGTAATTATACACGGCTGCTACAACAGGTGTCCTAATTTTTTTTCTTTTGTTTTGAGATATTTTTTAGCGATTTTTGATTTTGGCGTAATTTGTATAGGAATCCGTTCTACTATTTTTAAGCCATAGCCTTCAAGCCCGACTATTTTTTTCGGATTATTTGTCAGAAGTTTTATTGTTGAAAGACCCAAATCAGAAAGTATTTGTGCGCCGATGCCGTAATCACGCAAATCGGGTTTAAAACCAAGTTTTAAATTCGCTTCTACTGTATCATAGCCATTATCCTGTAGTTGATATGCTTTCAGTTTATTTGTTAACCCGATACCGCGGCCTTCCTGATGCATATACAGCAAGACACCAACTTTTTCTTTCTGAATAATCTGAATTGATTTTTCTAATTGGTCACCGCAATCACACCGCAACGAGTGAAAAGTATCGCCAGTAAGGCAGGATGAATGAACTCGCGTTAACACATTTTTTTTATTTCTTACTTCACCTTTTACCAATGCGATATGGTTTTCTTTTTTGATTTTATCCTGATACAAATGCAGCACAAAATTCCCATATCTCGTCGGGAAATCAGTAGTTACTATTTTTTCTATCAGTTTTTCTGTTTTTCTACGGTATTCAATAATCTGTGCGATTGTAATAATTTTAAGTTTATATTTTTGCGCAAATTTTATAAGTTGTGGGAGTCGTGCCATTGTGCCATCCTCATTCATAATTTCACAAATCACACTTGCAGGATAAAGTCCTGAAATTTTTGCTATATCAACACTGGCTTCTGTATGCCCTGCTCTGACCAGCACTCCGCCTTCTTTGTATCGCAATGGAAAAATATGACCAGGCTTGATAATATCATCCGGTTTTGTTTTTGAGTTTATGAGTACTTTAACAGTTGTTGCTCTATCATGTGCCGAGATACCTGTTGTGATACCTTTTTTTGCGTCAACCGAAACCGTGAATGACGCCTCTTGGACTTCTACACCATTTGCAACCATTGGCTGTATATCAAGTTCATCCAGTCGTTTCCCTTCAAGGCAGACGCATATAAGCCCGCGGCCTTCTTTTGCCATAAAGTTGATTTTTGCAGGTGTAATTTTTTCAGCAGAATAAACGATATCACCTTCGTTTTCTCGCATCGGGTCGTCCACTATAATTATCGCTTTGCCTTTTCTGTAATCAGTAATTGCTTCTTTTATATCTGAAAAATTTTTCATAGAGTAACAGATAAATTTTCATGAAAAAATATAAATAATTGTAGTCGGCAATTTTTAATTGCCGTAAAAACCGTGGATTGAAAATCCACGACTACAAATTTTAGAAAAACTAAACCATTGCATCATAGAAAACCTGCTTTTTTAAGCGTATCAAAAGTTATTACTTGTTTTTCCAGTTTTTGTGAAGCATATTTTGCCAGAATATCTGTCTCAAGATTTACACTATCCCCAACTTTTTTTATTCCCAATGTTGTGTTTTTTAATGTATATGGAATTATTGCAACTGAAAACGAGTTTCCCTTTTTTTCTGCTACTGTTAAACTTATACCATCAACAGCAATTGAACCTTTTTCAATGATATATTTTGACAAATTTTCAGGATTTGAGAATTTCACTATTCTAGAATTCCGGAATTCTGAAATTGCTAAAACTTGTCCGACACCATCAATATGCCCTGTAACAAAATGTCCACCAAACCGCCCGTCCGATTTCATTGCTCTTTCAAGATTTACTTTATCTTCTACTTTCAGCCCACCAAGATTTGTTCTCTTATATGTTTCTTCTGAAATTTGACTCGTGAACTCGTGAACTCGTGAACTCGTGAACTCACAAACAGTAAGACATACACCATTGATGCAGATACTATCGCCGATTTTTATATCATCAAGTTTTGTCTCAACAACAATCTGCGTTTTGTTTGTTTTTTTTACAGTGCCCAAATCTTCAGTTATTCCTGTAAACATAATTTTTGCTCACAATAGCAATCCATTTTTTTACATCGTTACCTTTTCAGCACCGTGGTCAATTTCATGCATAGAATTCGTTGATATGATGTCTTTTAAGATAAGCCATAGACAATTTTTTATCAGGAATTGATTTTGATATTATTTTTAAATTTTTATGAAGTTTCTTTATAATTTTTTTCCTTTTTTCTCCGGTAATAAAAATTAAATTTTTCAGTGTTTCTATTTTAAGAAAAGTGTTATTTAAATTATATGCTGTAGATAATGCTTTCTTGCAAATTTCTTCTGCCTGTTTATATCTTTTCCTACTCTTATAGATTTGTGATTTAATGATTAGACCTCTCACAAAATATTGTTGCAGACAATTTTTTACTAACTTGGTCAACAATTTCTTAAGGAAGTATCCTGTTTTGTCAAAATTTTTAATTATTCTATAATAAAAACATAGAGAATAAACCGATTTGATTATTGATTCATAAAATCTTGTTTTTATTGCAATCGTATATGATTGTTTGAAGTATTCCAATGCAATTTTTTTCCTATTATTTACAAGATTTATATAACCGAGATTTCTTATTATATCACTTCTTAAATTATTATCTTCTATATTTTTCAAGAATTCGTTTGCCTTATTGAAATATTTTTCTGCCGTAATAAATAATCCAAGTTCAAAATAAACTTCACCAATATCTGAATACGAATAAGCAATACCTCTATAAAACTCTATTTGAGTTCTTAAAGAAAGCGATTTCTCAAAACAAGAAATTGCTTTGCCGATACTACCCCACCAATGCCAGCAGTATCCCAAACCCTCGTAAGCGTAAGAAAGCCCAGTTTTATCTTTCAATTTTTTTGATAAATTATACAGTTCAATAAAATACTTATACGCCCTATTAATATCACCAATTTTAACATAACAGTTGCTGATTCCAAATAGTCCCCGCAAGACACCTTGAAGATCTCCTTCTTTTCGCCGCAACTTAAGTGATTCCTCACCGAATGCAATTGCCTTATCGTAATTTCCGGTATACCAATAAATTACTGTGATACTTAATAAAGCTGATGAAATAAGTTTGCTATTGTTTAATGCCCTGCCAGTTTTAAGACACTTCAAACAATACTCCATCGCTTTTTTATGAGAACCTACCTGTCTATAACAACTTCCAATTAAATTATAGGCATAAGCAGATTTGACTTCGTCATTATTTTTTGTTGCCCATTCATTCATTTTATTAAAATTTACAATCGCTGCATCATATTTGCCCAACAGGTTATAAAGTAAACCCCTGTTTTCATAAAGGGTAGAAAGGAACCTCTTTTTCTGGCGATTAAATCGTCTAAAATTCTTAAGACAGAGATTTTCGGTGCGGTTATAAAACTCAAGAGCAATTCTATTAGCAAAAATCGCTTTTGATTTTTCGGCTGCTAAAATCAAGTAGTTAATGGCTCTACCTGTTAAATTTGCTCTCTCAAAATGTAAGGCAAGAATCTCATAATATTTTTCAGGAGTTCGTCTGAATTTATTTTCATACCAACAAGCCACCAATTTGTGTAAATGTCGCTTTAATTTATAATTCAATGTATTATATACAGTTTTCTGAATTAAAATATGCCTGAAAGCATAGATTGATAACCCAACCCTGGAAAGATATTCAATAAGGTCGGTTCTCTTAAAATTATTAAGTTCTGTTATAATTTCTATTTTTTTAAATCTTATATGGATTAGTAATTCTTTCAGTAAATTAATATCAAATGTGCTTCCTATAACTGAAGCAATTTTAAGAAGATTTTTTGTCTCTATTGGAAGGTGGTCAATTTTTGTAACCAGGAGTTGTTCAACTTTTTCTGGAACATTGAAATCATCAGAACTTAGATCACTATTCTTTAATGTGCTGACTAACTCTGAAAGAAAAAATGGATTTCCACCGGTTTTCCTAAAAATTTCCTCTACAATTTTAGTTTCTATCTTTTTTCTAGGCAACCATATCTCAAGTAGTTTTCCTGTTTCTTTTAGGGTAAAAGAATTCAGGTTTAAGTAAATTGTTTTTTTGTTTTTGGGGAGGACAATTCCCATTGGTCTTGCGGTTAAGATGAGAAGTATGTTGTTAACCGGGAAATATCTGGCAAATTCTTCAAGCATTTCAAGAGATAGTTCGTCAATCCAGTGCAAATCTTCTAAAACTAACACCAAAGGTATTTCTTTTTTGGAAAAATTCAACAGTATATTTAGAATCGCCTGTATTATTTTAATTTTTCTTTTTTCACCAATAAATTCTCTTTTATATTTTGTCTTTATAACAAAACCAATCAATTCTCCAATAAGGGCTGAAGATTCATCGTCGCAATATTTTGAAATAGATTTTTTAAATTCACGAACGGTTGTTTTATCTGTCAAATTCAAAAAACCCTTAAGCACATTTATCCATACTGAAAACGGCATAGATTTTGTGTATGGCAGACATTCCGTCTGGATAACCTTGAGTTTTTCTTCTGGCAAAAGAGAAACCATTTTCTGTATTAAATAACTTTTTCCAATACCTGCTTCACCGGTAATATTAATTATCCGACTTTTGCCTTTTAAAAATTCGTTTATAATATTTTTTATTAGTTTTTTTTCTTTTTCTCTACCAATAAACACACCCTTAAACTTTTCATCAGGTTTTTTTATCTTTTTCTTAATTTCATATACATTAAGTAAATTCTTTTTACCTTTAACATTTATTCTGTATCTTGTAAATAAAAAACAGTTCCTTAAATACTTTATAGTTTCCTCTCCGACAAACATTGAATTATCTTTTGCCTTTGACATAAAACGATAGGCACAGTTTACAGCATCTCCCATAATAGTGTAGTTCTTTCTGAGATGAGAACCTATGATTCCGCAGAAGACATTACCGGTATTTATTCCAATTTTTTGTGCAAAGCGAAGTTTATTCTCTTTATTGAAATTTATAAAATAATCTCTTAATTCAATTGCAAAATCAATTGCCAGAAGTTCCTGTTTTTCCTGTGATTCAGGCACACCAAAAATAACTAAAAAACTTATACCTTCAGTGGATATAAAAGTGCCATTAAATGTTCCATTATATTTTAAGCAAATCTGGAGCAGTTTGTTGAAATACTGATTTATAATAATATTTGTCTTTTCTACATCTTTTATTTCTTCCAGGCCAATAAAATTTACAAAAACAGAACTGCATCTTTTATGTTCACAAAACGTTAGTTCAGTAGTATACCCTTTTTTTATCCATTTCAGAATTACTGGATCAAGGAATTTCTCTACAAAACTTTGAAGTTGTAAATTTTTATAGGATAATTTTATCCGTTTTATTTTTGTTACCAGTGGAGAGTTTTTTAAATCAATATTTTCAGGTTTTGTTATATAGAAAATACTTTCACATCTATTTATTCTTCTATAATTTACTCTATTTTCTATCAATAAATTTTTCATTCTTTCACATGCTATTATTTCACCTTTTGGACAGACCAGTTCAGCCAAGGCAAGTTCATTTAACATTTTACCGGATATGAAGTATTCTAAACGATGGTTTTTGCTGCCGATAACAGAACTAAAAACCTGACCATTATTTATAGACATTGTGACATTGAATTCTACTGTTCCCAGAGGAGTTCTAACAGTTGGATTATTCTTGAAAAAAACACCGATTTCACCAGCGGCAACAAAACATGCTCTAACAGACGAACTTATATCTCCTTTGATTACAGGAAACATTGAAAGAATAGCATCTCCGCCGAATTTTATAATATAACCTTTGTTCTCATCAATTATTTTTATTATATTCCTGAAATAAAAATTAAGTATAATGACAAGTTTTTCAGCACCTTCATTTCCAATAGTAGCCAGTTTTTCAGATAAAGCAGTAAATCCAGTGATATCAATATATAGCATTGTGTAGTTTAAGTAATTTGGTGCAAACTCATATTTATATCTCTTAGAATGAAAAATCTCAACAAGATGTTTCGGAATAAAAGTTACGATATCTTGATAAACATTTTTTGCTATCATATAACAGTATTATTTTATATAAAAATTGGATTAGAAAAAATCCAGGGTTTAAGCCCCCATTTTTTTAGATAACATTCACACCTGTAGACACCTTTCCCGTCTGGTTTCACCGATAATGTATCAGAAAAATCTTCTACAAATAAATTCCCATTTTTGATAATTTTTATTTTTGACTTTGCTGGCGTTCTGACAATTATTTTATCATTTTCTTTGTAAAATTGGAAGCCCTTTGCATTTGAAAAGTAATCGTTTGACACAAAACATTTTCCTGTTTTAAGCGCATTATAGATTTTATCAATATCGGAGTTATTTTTTACAAATGGTTCATCTATTGTTATATGAGTTCGTATAGTTTTGAATACGAGGTCAAACGGGAAAACCTTAAATTTTATACTAAAGTATTTTTTTATAGTTTCGTGGTTATCAATTTCACCAATACCGTATTTTTTGTCAGTCTGATTTACAGCATCCCATCTGGCTAATGTTTCTTTTTTAGGTCCTTTCAGAAAATACGCTTGGAACCAATAACTCAGCAGTGCTTTAAGATAAGTTGTTAATGTTTCCTGCCAGTCGGTTTGCAAATCCCAGATACAGAACCCGGAATAGTTGTTTACAGACCAATCTTTCCATCGGTAAGAGTTAACATTAAATTTTTTATTTCCCTGATGGTCAGGATGCGCAACAAAACCGAATCCA
The DNA here is from genome assembly GCA_040757695.1 of Elusimicrobiota bacterium. Taxonomy (NCBI): domain Bacteria; kingdom Pseudomonadati; phylum Elusimicrobiota; species Elusimicrobiota bacterium. The sequence continues at coordinate 35,574 of JBFLWK010000009.1, read as the reverse complement.
CCCTGTGAGTTCACTTCATCAATATATTTTTGCGGCAAATTTTCCTGTTTATCAACCACAACCGCTTTTTTTATATCAAATGCAAGATAATGGTTGTATCTCGGCGAAATCTCCTCACCGACGATTACAAGAGTATTTCCATGCCAGCCCTCATATTTTTTTGCTTCAATAGAAAAATGGTCGGTGATGACAATAAAATCAAGCCCACAGCTGTTAGCCGATTCTATAATATTTTCAATTTTTACATTCCCGTCGTAAGAATAAAAAGAATGGATATGTATTGCACCTGCATAGTCATACATTAAGACCTCACTTTACTCGGGAAGTTAGAAGTAAAAAGTTAAAAATTAAAATAAAAGCTGGACATATATTTTTAACCTTTGACCTTTAACCTTTAACTTGTCGTTAAATAGCCCTCATATAGTAAATCATTTTTGATTTTTTTTACAGATATGTTTTTAATTTCTAATACTTGGTTCATTTTTGAAAAACCGTTGATTATTTTGGGGCAGATAAAAAACACAATTTTATCAACCAGTTTTTGTTTAAGAAAAAAGTTGGCAACAGTTTCACCGCCTTCAACTAGCAGCGACGAAATCTGCCGTTTCCCAAGTTCAATAAGAAATTTTCTCAGGTCAATAAGGTTATTTTTTACAGGCATCTCAATTATTTTTATACCAGCCTTTTTAAGTTTTGCTTTTTTTTGTTTATTTGATGTTTTAGAAGTTGCAATTATTGTTTCAGCCGCATTGTTCAGCACATTTGAACTAAAAGGGATTTTCAAGTTTGTATCCAGTATAACCCTTACAGGATTTTTTCCGCTGCCGTGCGATGTGAGATACGGATTATCTTTTAATACCGTGTTTATACCGACCAGAACAGCATCAACCTCGCTTCTTATTTTATGGACGAGGTTTCTTGATTTTTCACAGCTTATCCACTTAGAATCGCCGTTTTCCGTTTTCGTTTTACCGTCCAGCGAATACGCCATTTTAAGAATTACGAAAGGAATTTTCGTTTTTGTATATTTGATATATTTTTCGTTTAATTTCTCCGCTTCGTTTTTCAAGACCCCGACTTTACATTTTATATTGTTTTTTATAAGTTGTTTTATCCCTTTACCCGCCACCGCATGATTCGGATCTTTCATGGCAATAATAACTTTTTTTATGCCTGCTGCGATTATAAGTGGAACGCAAGGCGGTGTTTTCTTGTTGTAATGGCAGCACGGTTCCAGATTAACATACATTGTTGCACCTTTTAGGTTTTTGTAGTTCTTCAAGGCATTGACTTCCGCATGCGAACCTCCCAAGTATTTGTGATAACCGGTTGAAATAATTTTTCCATTTTTTACAATTACACAGCCGACCATCGGGTTAGGGCTTACTTTTCCGATGCCTGTTTTAGCAAGTTGTAAAGCCAGTTGCATATATTTTTTGTCATTATCTATAGTATCAGTTTTTTTCATCTTGCACAGAAGTTCACTGTAGGAAACAGGCATGCCTTTTCCCTACAAGCAGAGGATTCCAGCATGCACTGGGGTCCCGAACTTGTTCGGGGTATCTTGATATTAACCGATGGAGAAAATAAGCAATTTTGGAAACTTTCTGCTTACAATAATTTGAAAATTTCAAGTCTGGCACAGTTCTTTTGTGATAACCGGTTGAAACAATTTTTCCATTTTTTACAATTACACAGCCGACCATCGGGTTAGGGCTTACTTTTCCGATGCCTGTTTTAGCAAGTTGTAAAGCCAGTTGCATATATTTTTTATCACTATCTATAGTATCAGTTTTTTTCATCTTGCACAGAAGTTTACTGTAGGAAACAGGCATGCCTGTTCCCTACAAGCAGAGGATTCCGGTATGCACTGGAGTCCCGAACTTGTTCGGGGTATCTTGATATTAACCGATGGAGAAAATAAGCAATTTTGGAAACTTTCTGCTTACAATAATTTGAAAATTTCAAGTCTGGCACAGTTCTCACAGCTGGCACAGTTCTCACAGTTCTCACCATATACTATAAGGCGACAAACTTCGGGTCCTTCAGGTTCTTTTTGGTATATCCATTTACGAATTCTGAACCCAGCATTTCTAATTTCTTTGAGCAGTGCAGTCTTAAACCCTGTATAACGAATAGGTAAAGCAAATTGTGTTTTCCCGACTACTATCCACGCACGACCATTTTTATCAAGTTGGATCCCTTTTTGAAGGATAAATTCATTTCTATATTTGTCCACATATTTCCGTGGCGGCATTGCCATTGTGTTGACTACAAGGTAACCACCTGGTTTTAGCACTCTTAGAGAATTTTTTAAGAATCCTTGACGGTCTTCTTGCCAAACAAGACAATGAAGACAATGACCGTCCAAAACCAAATCATAATAGTTATCACAAAACCCTTTCAGTTTAGTAACATCACCAACAACAAATTTTACTTTTAGTCCTTTTTCTTTTGCTCTTTTTTTAGCCATCCTAATAGCAGTCGGTGAAATATCTACTCCTGTCACTTCAAATCCTCTACGAGCAAAAGAAAACGAAATATCACCTGTTCCACAGCCAAGTTCAAGAACCTTTGATTTTGGCAGCAGCCTGTGAAACAATAGAAACTCTGTAAATGGTTTTATAAGTGATACTTGCCATCTTTTTTTCCCTTCTCTTCTGAGACTTTGATATTTCCGTTCGTGATATTTGTAATATTTCATTGTTTATTATTTGAAACTATCATTCCTCTTTCAAGCATTAAATTCTGCTTCAAAACAAATTTACCCCGCCCCTGCATGCAGAAGCGGTGTTTACCATCTTCATATACCCATAATTTTGATATTGTCACAGGAAGTCCTTTGGCAAAAAGTGGATGCCAATAATCCCATACTGCCCAATGAATATGAGGCCATATCTGCCACTGTCCGCAAAGTCCAACAAATTCACCTTGCTTTACTTTCTGTCCAGGACGCACCTTAACAGAACGTGCCAGCACATGACCAATTTGTGAATACTCATTATTCCCGTGGTCAATTATGATATTTTGTATTGTTTCATCAGAATTGTTTTTAATATTCTTTTCTACTTTACCTAAAAATTGTTCTTCTGAAGTAAAAGCAGGTAAAATAATAACTCCATCAGCAGGTGCAATGATTTCCTTTTCATAACAATAATGGTCTTTATGTAAAGTTCCATTATTAAACGCCAATACCAACTCATTTCTGGTAAACCATTTTTCAGGTTTATGCTCAAGACTTATTTCCTGCCAGTTTATGTCAGGGATATTTTCTTGCTGATGATATCTGTATCTCAGATTACATAAATCCTTCCACGACATACCGGTATAACATTTTTTGTAATCATCAGGATGAATAATACAAAAATCCCATGCCCAACGAACACAGTGTCCAATCTCGTCCCTGTGCCCTGATTCAATTTTTCCGCCATCTGTAACTAACCAGCAATTTGTAAACGGAAGAATGTATTTGTTCTTAGTTTGGTATTCATTAACAGGATATAATTCAACCCCTTTTTTCCCATAAATGCGTTTTCCCGCTTCATCGCTATTATTCCATAGTTTTACTTCTTCTTCTGTAAATTGATAAGGCTCTTCTTTTGCAACAGGAAACACCAACCCTTCCAAGACAACACGCTTAATAAGATTTACAGGTATGCCTGACACTTCTGCCGCCTCTTCAATAGTTAACATTTCATTACTCATCTTTACTCCAAGTTTTACAATTTTAGAGATTTAGCCAGACACCGCAATACCGTGCCAGACTTGAAATTGAGACTGTGTCACAACCCACATTTTTGGTAGTTGCAGGGTTTACCCTGCATCGTTGCTGCAACCTAAAGGTTGCGGCTACCAGGGAAATTTGATTGTATCGGAATTTCAATGTTTGTCCTCTGCAAGCAGAGGATTCCACCAATTCTGGAGTGGTTGCGAGCCCTTGGCTCGCCTACATATAGCACTTAAAAAAAGATTGAAAATTTCAAGTCTGGCACAGTTCTCACAGTTCTCACAAGTCTGGCACAGTTCTCAGTTCTCCACAGTTCTCCAGTTCTCACCTGCAGTTCTCACAGTTCTCACAGTCTCCTGCTCAGTTCTATCAGTTCTATTCATACAAACAAAAATCCCCAAAGTATCTTCGGGGATTCTAAAAGCAGAAACTTTTTAACGCTACTCTTCTCTCATCCGGACTTTACCGTCGGTATCTGTGTTTCACAGATTCGGAGCCGATGTAAAATCGGCTTTAGTGGACTATCACCACCGGTTAGGAATTCCTGCCCCACCGAAGCTTCAGCGAAGTCAGGTCACCTTACCCCGAAGAGTATTTACTATTATTTGCCTAATTTTTCTTTTGCTTTTTCTATTTTTTCTTGAGATGGCTGGTGATTCGGGTCAAGTTTCAGTACTTCCTGCCATTCTTTTATTGCTTCTTCATATTTTTGGTTAGAATATAGTTCTACAGCGCGGTTATAATGGTTTCGCATTAGATTCCGTTTTGATGCTTCACTCATTGGTTTCTCTTCTTTTTTTTCTTCTTTTTTTAGTTCTTTGACAGGTTTAGGTTCTTCAAACTTAGGTTCTTTAGTTTCTACTTTTTTTTCTTCTGTAAATGTTTCTCCAGCACTACTACCAAAAGCTGCTCGGATTGAGACGAAATGTCTGTCACCTTCTTTCAGGTTATCCGCTGTGTAGCCATAGTCCAGATACAGATTCCAGATATTTATTGAAAATCCCGCTGATGGATATTTTTGGTTTAATCCCAGCCGTAAAGATATTGGCTGTAAAGTATATTCGCTACCGAGTTGCCATCGTATACTATTCTGGTCTGTTACTTTATTTATATCAGCAGCGACAGTCATTTTATCTTGCAACAATTTATACGAGAGACCAAATTTGGAACTCATCGGGACAGTATCTTTCTTACCTGAAGCAAGTGATAATGAAGTATAGATATCCTGCAGCATCAACCCACAATTTAGTTTCTCAGTTGGTGAAACCAGGAACCCGATATCACCACCTATTCCTGAAGCGGTAGAATCTTTCAGTTTATCCGATATAAATTTTATAGTTAAGCCGGCTGATGCACCTTCTGTAAAAGTTCTGCTGTATGAGACCATACCTGCGAAAGATTGGTAGTTAAAATTAGTTGTTGGCTGGTTATTTTCGTCATATCCTTTTATATCTTTAATGCCGGCATTGAGCACTCCTAAACCGATAGTGCCTATGTTTTCGCTTATAGAATACGAGGCGCTTAAAAAATTCAAACTCCTATCTAACGAAAGCAATCCATACATAGATGATAGTTCAATTTTTTTTAATTTAGTTAGTCCTGCTGGATTCCAATAAACAGCAGAGCCATCATTTGCGATTGAGGTAAAGGCACCGCCTAAACCTGATGCTCTTGCACCGACACCCATTCGGAGATAAGGCAGTGCATCTGTGGATTCATCGGTGTAGAGGCAGGAAATATGGAAATATAGAAATATAGAAACAAGTAAAACCAATAACTGCCAACCCTTGCATCTTGCATCTTGCATCTTGCATCTTGTTTTCATCAGACACCTCCAAAATTCAAGAATTTAAGTTTTCATGTTGTCGCTAACGCGAAAACATTTTTTACCTGACTATAGCGATTTTAATAAATTTTTTTACTTTTTGTGTGCTGCTATTTGCTTCTATTTTAGCGAAATATACACCGTTAGCCAGATATTTTTGTGTTTCGTTATCTTTACCATCCCATGTGATGTATTCGTTCTGGTTATAGAGTCGTTCTTCTAACGAAGCGACTTCGTGACCTTCAAAGTCATAAATTTTTATTTTTACAAGTGCATCAGTTGTGATATTCGGGCAGATATAAGTTGGCGCGGTCATATATGCTGGTATCTTTGTTGGGTCAAATGGGTTTGGATAATTATGTGGTTCGGTCATTTCAAGTGTACTTCCAGTATTGAATTTGATACTTTTAATAGTTGATTTTCCTTGCTCATTAGTTACAGTAATTTTTAGTGTATGTTCACCATCTTTGAGGTTCAGGTAGAGCGCTCGGGCAATAAATTTGGCAGCATTTGTGCCTGTGAGTGCAAATGGTAATTCATCGTCAAGGAATGTGGTTGCATCACCACCTTGTTCATCTACAAGCCCATCTGAGTCGTTATCAATCCCATCAATTGCTGCCTGCTGATACAAAAGCCCTGTTATATCAGAACCATCAACCTCTACTTTTACCTCGCGGATTGCTGAAAATGTATCTTCTGCTGATAATGATATCAATGGATTAGCAGATGCATATTTGTTTTCTGCTGGTGAGTTGATAGTAACAGTTGTAGTAGAATATATTATCACTGGTGCAAAAATGGTAAAGTGGTTAGTTCTGAAAGTAATCACATTTTTATCCTGGTCAACGCTTACGCTGGTGATACCTTCGGAAGACCATTTAGAATTAGTTGAATCCCACCATGCGATACCTAAATTCGCTTCTGCAATTGTTCCACCTGTTAGTTCAGAATCGTTATAATTTATTTGGAGTTGAACATTACTACCTGTTGGGAAGTTGGTAGTTTTATCCATAAACGAAAAATCATAACTACTGGAAGAAGCAGTTTTCAAGAAACTCTGTGTTGACGGTATTGATGGTGGGGGAGATGTAGAGACCAGTATCTGTGCATTTGTCGGCTGTGTACCGGTCCATGCAAGTGTGCCTGAATTGAATTTTACTGTTGAGGTTGCTACCTGACCTTGCTGATTGGTAACTGTTACTTTCAGTGTATGTTCTTGTGGTGTAAGTGTTGGTGTTGCGGTATATCTTGCTGATGTATCTGACAGAATACTGGTTGTTCCGGCGAAAGCAGCCGTTACATCCGAGCCATCCAGTTCAAGTTTAAACTGTCTTATTGCTGAGAAAGTATCAAATGCCTCTATATCTATTGATGGTGTTGTGCCTACATAACCACCATTTACAGGTGACCGAAATGTAATTGTTGTTGTTGAATTGATTATCATCGGTGCAAAAGTTCCAGTATGCTTGGTATTGAAAGTGATTACATTTTTGTCCTGGTCAACACTTACGCTGGTGATACCTTCTGCAGACCATTTAGAATTAGTAGAATCCCACCATGCGATTCCTAAATTCGTTTCTGCAGTTGTTCCACCTGTCAGTTCAGAATCGTTGTAATTTATTTGTAGTTGAACATTGCTATTAGCAGGGAAAGTTGTAGTTTGATCAGCAAATGAAAAATCAAAAGATGCAGAAGAAGCGGTTTTCAAGAAACTCTGTGTTGACGGTATTGATGGATGTGGAGATGTAGAGACCAATATCTGCGCATTTGTTGGCTGTGTTCCTGTCCAGTTAAGTGTACCAGAGTTAAACTTTATTGTTGAGGTTGCTACCTGACCTTGCTGATTGGTAACTGTTACTTTCAGTGTATGTTCTACTGGTGTAAGTGTTGGTGTTGCGGTATATCTTGCTGATGTATCTGATAGAATACTGGTTGTTCCGGTGAAAGCAGCCGTTACATCCGAGCCATCCAGTTCAAGTTTAAACTGCCTTATTGCTGAGAAAGTATCAGATGCTTCTATATCTATTGACGGTGAAGTTCCCACATAACCGCCCTGAACAGGTGAGTGGAATGTGATTGTTGTTGTGGAATTGATTACCATCGGTGCAAAAGTTCCAGTATGTTTGGTATTGAATGTAATCACATTTTTGTCCTGGTCAACGCTTACGCTGGTGATGCCTTCTGCAGACCATTTAGAATTAGTGGAATCCCACCATGCGATTCCTAAATTCGTTTCTGCAGTTGTTCCACCTGTTAGTTCAGCGTCGTTGTAATTTATTTGTAGTTGAACATTGCTATTAGCAGGGAAAGTTGTAGTTTTATCAGCAAATGAAAAATCAACTGCAGAAAGAGACGCACTACTCAGAAAACTCTGTGTTGACGGTATTGTCGGTAATGTTTTTGTAGAGACCAGTATCTGTGCATTTGTTGGCTGTGTTCCTGTCCAGTTAAGTGTACCAGAGTTAAACTTTATTGTTGAGGTTGCTACCTGACCTTGCTGATTGGTAACGGTTACTTTCAGTGTATGTTCTACTGGTGTAAGTGTTGGTGTTGCGGTATATCTTGCTGATGTATCTGATAGAATACGAGTTGTTCCTCCAAATACAGCCGTTACATCCGAGCCATCCAGTTCAAGTTTAAACTCTCTTATACCTGAGAATGTGTCTGCTGCTTCTATATCTATTGATGGTGTTGTGCCGACATAACCGCCCTGAACAGGTGACCGGAATGTGATTGTTGTTGTTGAGTTTATTACCATCAGTGCGTATCTACCGAGATGTGTTGTTGTGAACCATACTCTATTAGCTGTTTGGTTCGCACTAACATAAGTAATACCTTCAGAAGACCATTTTGAATTAACAGAATCCCAGTATGCGACACCTAATTTGCCTTCTGTATAACCTGATGGTATATCAGCATCTGCATAATCCAACCAGCAATAAGCGGTTATACCAGCGAGGAATTGTTTTGTTCCATCAGATGATGCGAATTCATACACACGACCAATTGGCTTTATTACTGCTGATTGCTCTGTTGAAATTTGTGGTTGGTAAGCAGGTCCTATAAACAAGCAGCCATTATTAGCAAGTGCTGGCCAATTACTATAACTATCTAATCTTGCCATGTTATCTATTGAAGTGCCTGTAGGATTATTAGCAGGTGCTGATAGAATCAGTCCGACGGTATCGCCCCAGACATTACCGGCTGCATCAGTTCCGTAGACAGTGATGCTTGCATTACCGGCTCCAGCGGTAGTAGCCAGATTTGTTAATTCAACCGTTCCAGACCAGCTTGTAGTAGCACCGGTAAGCGCAACTGTTTTTGTAGCAGTATTACTTGAACCATCTGTGATAAAAAACGATACTGTTGGTGCTGAAGTAAGCGGATTTGCTGAAATAACATTTACTGTCATTTGAACTGAACCTGTTCCTGTAAAACTGACATTAGATATACCAATTACTATTTGTGTTGAGCGTGGTAACGAGTATGTTTTTGTACCTTCATCATTTACACTAACTGAAGCAGTCAAGACAGGTGCTACTGAGACACTGCTGTTGTTGAACATATCGGTTGCGATTGCGCGGAGTTGATAAGTATCTGCTGGTAAATTTGTTAATGTAATTGGCGAAGTCCAGCGTGTGCCTGTATTCCCGAAAGTAGCGTCAGGGGGTGGTGTATCAGTACCTAAATCCATCCAGATACTGCTGCCTGATGGACGGTACTGGAACAGCACTGATTTCACATTCGCTTCTGATGTTTCAGCAGAGACCGTTCCATTGGCAGCAGAAACAATAGTTGCCACAGGTGCTGCGGTATCATTTAACGAAATAGTTGATACTGGTGCGTGTGAAGTATCAGTATTTCGGTTGCCTGCTTTATCAATACAGAATGCGCGCACCTGTAAAGAGGTTGGTTGTGTAACATTTGGTGCTGTTACTGTTATTGTTTGCTCTGCGAGCCCGACGGCAGATGGTGTTATCTTAGAACTGACCAATCTAATAAGCCGATTTGCGGTTGTTGTATCAATTACTACCCAGCCTGGTGTTGGGGGGGAGGGGTCGTAGTACTGAAACACGATTCTTGATACATCAGTATTATTAGTTTTTGCGTATAGTGTGAATGGTCTTGAGCAATCAATAGTTGTCGTCGGTGCTGTGAATGTATTTATAGTTGGCTCTGTTCCATCATAAATTGCTGAGATAACAGTTGGATTAGAATCAACATTACCATCATTGTCGGTGACTAATGCTCTCAGATAGTATGTTCCTTCTGCAAGCCCGAATGCTAGCGGAATAAATTGGTTGGTTGTTGTTGTGATTGTGGCGGCTGCTACTTCTTCAATAGTTGTCCAGGGACCTGTAGCGGAAGTTGAGTATTGGAATTTTACAGTTCCACCGTCCAGATTTGACACAGTTGCCTGCAAAAAGGCGCCGTTTCTACCGATATAGATATTACTGCCTGCAGTTACTGGGTTAGTTGGGTCTTCATCAATGAGCCCATCAGCATCATTATCCACGCTATCAACAGCATCTTTATTAAAACTGCCATCGCCATCATCGTCAATGTTGACCTGAGAAAGTGTTGCAACAGATGGTGTTATATCCAACGAATTTACAGTAAGTGTTTTTGTGCCTGTTCTGCCACAAAAGTCAGTGATAGTTGCGGTAAGTGTTTCTTCTGTCTCAGTCTCAGTATTAGTTGGCTCAAAATAGACAGTATATTTATACGGGTCTGAAATTGTTCCCGAACCGGTTTTAGAAGTTATTATTGCTGATGGTATCCAGGTCCCGCTACTAAGAGTATGTGTATATGTAATATAAGCTATATCGGAATCCAGTGTTTCTGCGATCAGTGTATATCTGGTACCGGAGGTTAATGTTGTAGATGTAGATGGGCTAACAACCGAAAAGTTTGTTATTGTTGGGTCTGTTACATCCAGTATCACAGGATAGTTTGACGATGCGCTGGAAATATTCCCTGCTGTATCCCAGGCGAATACACGGATATAATATGTAGTATCACTTGCCAGATTGGGAAGTTGCCATTGCACTGTACAGCCATCAGATAAGTCAGCATCACTTCCAATCTGTTTCCAGGTTGTTCCGCTGTCGTCGGAATACTGGAATATTACTACATCAAGGCCGTAAGTATCACTTGCGGCTGCTTTTACAGCAATTGTAGTAGCACCATCTGCTTTTAAGCGGTTGGCTGGTGCAACTGGTTCTGTTACTGTTGGTTGAGCTGGTGCGCTATTATCGTAAATCATTGTGATATAAGATGGTGAAGCATCTGTATTATTACGTGAATCAGTAGCAACCGCTCTAAAATCGTATGAAACATTACTGGTAAGTGCTGAGATATTAAACATAGTAGAAAATGTACCGACAATGATTTGTGAATTCCCGCCGGCATCATCGTATTCGTGTGGGTCTTGTAAGTTTGCTAACCCGGTACTATCAGCGAATGTAAGGTCAAAATTGTACTGGTATGTGCCGGGTGCAAATGGTATTGTTACAGACCAGAGATTACCGGATTTTGTCATAGAACGGTCATATGTATTATCAGTAGTGCAATCAAACTTTACTGCTGTGATACTTTTTGTAATATCCACGCCTTTAGAGTCCATAATATAAGGTATATCATTCTCATTTAATGTAATAGTAACATTTGTTGGTGTAGTATCTGTTGTAGTATCTGTAGCGATATCTGTCCATGCAGATGTATCACTTCGTTTGTATTGAAATTTTACCGCTGCGTATTCAATGTTTCTGGTTGATGCAGATGGTGTTGCTGAAATTAGCACTTTGTCGCCAAACAGCCGTGCAGAATCATCAATGCGGTTATCGGTAATAATATCTGATTTCGGTGCTGGTGGTGTAGCGATATACACGGTAATGAAGCCAAACGAACTGTTAGAAGTTGGTGTATCAGTATTACTGGCAGCATCAGTAGCGATTGCCCGAATATCGTAGTAACTGCCGACAGTCAATCCAGTTGTCTGCCACCAGGTTTGATATGTAGTAGAAGCGGTTTTTTCAGTTGTAAGATCTATCCAGCTGCCTGATGGTGATTGACGGTATTGGAAACTCAGCGTTGTTGTCTCTACCGGAACAGTTGCTTGAATCAGTGTATATGTAGATGCACCGGCAGCGTATACAGTTGGTGTTTGTATGATAGATGGCGAAGTTGTTATTGTATAAACAGGCGGATTGGATGGTGTCAAGCCGGTAGTTAGATATCCGCGTAAAGTTTCTAATTTTGAGATTACAGCCTGTGGTGCGGTTTTATCTGCGATATATAGCATATTTCGTTCTGCAACTGCGGGTTGTGTATCGTCGCCGGGCGAATATGCGATATTCTTTGCAGTATCAGTTGCCGAGAAGTAATAGTAATAAGTTCCCGCAGTAGTAAGTTGGGCAGTAAACGAATAACTGCCACCTGCACCAGCAACCATATTTGCGGTTGTATCCGCGCCACCTGTACCTAGCCGATACACAATCTGAACAGCATCCGCAGCACTACTGATACCATTTGTATCAGCAGCAGTGAGTGATAATGTTATATAACTTGATGTATTACCGGTAGTTGGGTTTGTGGCGGGTGTTATTGTAGGCAGTGTAGCATCGTAAATAAATATCCGGGTAACAGTATCGCCATCTAATCCTGTAGTATTTTCTTTTGGTTTAATTGTGATTGTGTAGGTACCATCGTCAGCACCGATGTTTGAAAGTGGAAGTGGCAGCTGACAGGTGAACGACGAAGTTTTGCATTGGTTGTTGCTGCTTGAAACTTGGTCTGTGATTGGTATGTTATCATTTCCAAACGAGAAACTGCCTTTCGGTCCTGTGACAGTAATACTTGAGTTATCTATATCAACGCCTGATGTAGCGCCCACGCTACCGCTTAACGGGTCTTCTATTGTAATTTTTATTTTACTGGTATTATTGGTTACAAAATCATCGTAATTAACAACTTGATTTTTTAGCGGATAGAAATCGTTACCAGTACCACCCGGTGAAGAATTACTGTTTGGATTCCAGTTGTTTGCTAATTCATCGTAATCAGCCCAGCCATCATTATCGCTGTCCAATACAACAGGTCGTTTCGTATCAATTGAAAATGAAAATTGCGTTACAGATGATTGGTTTCCAACATTATCCTGGCACTGGAGTTGGACTGTATGTGAGCCATCTGCAAGTGGTGGGTTTGGTGTGTATGAAATCGTATAAGAACTTGGTATTATCTGTGCGTATGATGGTGTTACCGCATTACCATCAAGTAGCATTGTGAATGACGAAATATCAATCCCGGATTTATAATTATCAAGAAACACAGCGGTAATTACTGGCACACTGCTTGTCTGTGTAGTTGTAGGTAGATTGTTAGAAATTGTAGGTGTTTCATTATCATAATAAAAACTGCGTGGTGATAGAGATGTGTATGGTGTTATATTATTACCATAATCTATGCCAACTATTGACCAGTAGTATATGGTGGTAGACGAAGTAGCAACTGATAAAGAGCCGGCATCCCAAGAAGTTGGGAAGTATGCGGATGTAACATCACCTAAGTTCTTGTAGCGGTATCTGGAAGTACCGCCTGCTGTCATCGCATAGTTCACATCTGTGATTGTTGTCACTATAAGTCGGTATTGGTTCAGATGTGGTTCAGTAGAAGTTGCCCAGGATAATGTTGGCATGTTGTTAGGACCTATCCAGGCATCAGCAGCTGGTGTATTGAGTGCGACTGCTTCAGGTGCTTTGGAATCAATATAAATATTGAATGAGTCTTCCAGTGCTGAGACATTACCTGCAGCATCGCGGACACGTATCTGGAATTTTAGCGGATTAACACCATCTGTGTTTTGATTAACAGTTGATGCGCTTAAATCGTACTGAATCCAACACTCATCAGCATTCCCATCGCCATCTGCGATATCAGCATACCAAGGATATGAAACCGAGCCCGCACCTAAATAATCAGTTTCATCTATCGTGAATAGTTCAGATAATGCAAAAATACTATCCGGGTCAAGTTTTGTTTGTAATTCGCCCAAATCTACTGCGATATTGATAGTTGAATCATTAGATTGAGAATATACATTATCAGAAGCCCAATTGATTACTTTAGCAGTTGTGCCATCTGTAGCATCAGGTGTATATGAGTACTGGAATGACGGTGCGATTATATCCGCAGTCATAGTATCTGCTGCACCATAATTACCGGTTTCAGTTGTGCCGTCAGAAAATTCAAGCACCAGTTCCCCATTAGCATTATAGTCAGCCCGGAATTGAGCACCATTTTCAATACTATCAGAAGTCCGAATTGCTAAATAGAAAAAGTTATCACCAGCGGTTATACCTCTGTTTGAAGTAAGTGATAACATCACCCGCCAGGTATCTGCCGGGTTTTCAGTCCAGGTGGATGGTGTTGCAGAAGCACTACATTGGTATTCGGTAGCAGAACCTTCCCAGACACCATTCCCATCATCTTTGAAAAAAGCCAGTCCATTAGATAACGCGAGCAAATCAACACTGGCATCAAAATATGTAGTTTTACGAACTAGTGTAACAGTTGTGATATTCAAAGTATAACTGGTAGTGGTTGTAATAGTGATTTTGTATAGTGGTATCCAGTCGCTGGATGCTTTAATTACCGATGGCAGCGTGATATTTGTGTTTGCGCCAATATCTTCACCAACCAAATCAGTTACCGATACATCAAATGCTGATAGCCTCCCTATACATAAGACGAACAAGAACCCGGTAATAATAATTTTTCTCATAAAGCTAACCTCCAATCAATTTTGCTGGCATTGTAGTCGGTGATTTTTAATCACCGCAAAAGGACGTGGATTGAAAATCCACGGCTACACGTTCACGCCTACTTACCTATTACGTATAACAATTATATTATACCAAATTTCTTTCTAATTGTCAATAGAATTTTTTAGAAAACGAAAAATAAATTGTCCGAGCAAACACGCTGTTGACACTGCTTGCAAAATCAAATATGAAACCTTGCCAGGCGACGCCGAGCCCGAAATTCAGTCCTGAAATCTCGCCTGCTTTATTTATGTAACCGCCCCGTAAAAACAGCCAGTCCAGATATGTGTATTCAGCGCTGATTCGCGGTCTGTACTTATCATCTTTTTCTTTGAATAAATCAAACGATACATCAAGCAGATTCTCGCGTGTATTTAATAGATAGTATGTGAATCCGGTTCTTAGTGATGTTGGCAGGTTATCTTTTACAGGGTCGTTAGAATAGGCCACTTTTGTACCGAGATTCTCACATGCAAAACCGAGTTTAAGATTTTTGATAATTTTATACAAAACGCCAGAATCTACTGCGGTTGCTCTGCCAATCGTTTTGCCAAATAGTGGATTCTTTTCGTATCTATAGATATATTTTATATTTATTCCTGCGGCTAAATTGTAAAAAAGGTTCCTTCCATATGCGATTGAAAACGCCCAGTCATTCCAAATCAATTCGCCAATATCATAGTTGAATTCGTCGGTAACGGGTATAGGGGTAATCCTGTAACTCAGTATGCCAAAAGCCATCACACCATCTTTTTTTAGCGAATAAATTCCGCCCAGATATTGAGTGACGGCATCACCCTGCGGTGCTGAAGAATGTGAAAAAGTTATTTCGTTTTTCGAACCGACAACTCCTGCTGGATTATGAAAAAACGAACTGGCATCCAGTTTTACTGCTGCGGCTGTTTCTGCGAGTGCGATGATTCTTGCGCCACCGGCAAGTTTCAAGAAATCAGCACCGGTATGGGTAGCAGCAGAGAGGCAGTGGATAAGTGGATAAGTAGTAAAAAGCAAGTGAATAAGTGAATAAGTGATTAAGTGATTAGTAGAGACTAACCACATAACCACATAACCACATAACCACTTTTTTGTATTCATTAGAATTTACAACTTACTGTGAACCTGTGGATATCTGTTAGTTCCGTGTGTGTGGTGACTGAATAATCAACAGAAAACATTCCGGCTAAAAATCCAGCACCTAATGAGTATCTATTTAATGTTGTATATCCACAGCGGAAACAAAAATTTTTTGTAACAGTCAATTCTGCACCCAAATTAGCGAGCAGATTATTTTCACGCTGCCAGATACCGTCTATAGAAACCAGCGCTTTAGAAAACTGATGGCTCATTCCGAAACGGGTTTCAAACGGCAGAAAATCTTTTGTAACGCCATAGCCGGTTTTCGGACCTATGTTTCTTACTGAGAAACCGAAATCAATTGGCAGTTTATAAAGTGGTGTAGAGTATAAAAACCCGCAATCAAAAGCAATCGCAGCAGCGGTTTCGTCAGATAGTTGTTCATGAAGATATTTGAAAGTAAGCCCGAAATCAACCGGATAGATTTTTGTCGCATATAAAAGTCCGATTACAGTAGCGCTGTTTCTGAACTCATTCTGATTTACACCGCGTTTGTCGCGTTCTATATCTTTTAGAGATAGATATTTTGTTAATAGCCCGATATTACCGCTAAGCCCACCCATTATTTGCAGATATTTAGAGAACTTGATTTCTTCTATATTAACATCCTCAAAGTATTCCGAATGTGAAACCGAAAAATTGTAGTGAGGCAGTGTTGAGATAGAAGCAGGATTTACATCAGATGCAGCCAGATTTTCAGAAATAGAAGTTACCGCCTCTGCGATACCGGCTGTTTTTGCAGATGGGCTGATACGAAACAACAACCCTGCGGAGGTGCCAGAATCAGATGCTAAAAGACAGGAAATATAGAAATATAGAAATATAGAAACAAGTATTTTGCCATATTTTCTTGTTTCCATATTTCCTTGTTTCCAAATTCCATTGTTCTGTTGATTTTTCATTTTTTGATTAGGACATTTGTCCTATAAATTTTGTCGTTAGTAATTAGAACACTTGTCCTATAATAAAGTTTCATCTTTTTATGACTGTAATCTTTCCTTTACAAGAATCGGTTTGTGTTTTTGCAACATAAAAATAAATTCCCGATGCTACAGTATTTTCTTCTTCATTTTTGCCATCCCAGTCAATTGAGTTGCCTGAACCTTCAATTTTTCTAACGAGTACTCCTTCAAGATTGTAAATTTTTACTTCTATCTGTGAATTATCAGGAAAATTCTTTATTGTCAGATTACCGGTTAAAGGATTGTAAGGATTCGGTGCAGAAACCACATAGTTTAGTGATTGAGGTCCGTAGAGCACTTTTGAATAGTAATCCGTCAAAAACTCATCCCAATGTGTTGCCTGTGCGAATTGTAGTGTCTCGTAATAATTGTCAGGATTATTTTCGTTTTGCCATGCGAGTAATGTTTTAGGAAAGTTTATTGAAAGCCCGTGTGCGTTTTTATGAGAATTACCTGTCTTATTAGCAATAACGCAATCATTAACCGTATCCATAACTGATACAGCAGCATTTCTCAAACTACCGGCAGATAAATCAGGATTCTGTTTGATGATATAAGCCAAGTCGTAAATATCAATACCACCAAATTTGTCATTCTCATCTCTGCTGCCACCCTTCCCACCAAAAAAATCAACAACATCTCTTGTAAGATACAGCGGAACTGTGTTTTTTGATACGAGCAGTTCAGTTGCCAGATTATCTATTGCAGTTGTCAATGTCTCAATTTTTGATAGGTCAATTGCTGAAGCAGTTCTGCTGTCAAAGTTTACAGAAAACCAGGAAAATGTCTCATCTGAATACGCCTTATCCCATATCTCTACAATTTTTTGTGAAACTATTTCAGGTTCGTAATTGGGGTTTGTACCAAGTTCAGCCAATAAACCGTCGTAAGGCCATCCGTATTCGTTTTCTTCTGAGGCAACCATATAATCAGCATAGTCCTTTATCTGATATGCGACCTCAAGTTGTGCCATCAGGCAGGCATCAAACCCGACGATATCAATTTTTTTTCCACTCCACTCCCCTCCAAGAATAGTTTTGATTTGTGATAGTGCAGTTCCAAGTTCAGCAGTAGTAAGGTAATCGTTGTCTAATGTATTATCATCCCAAGCAATCCCTCGTTTCGGTGCTTTAGGCCACCAGCCACCACCGTGATTCCATAATACAAGACAATAATTATCAGCCGACCAGTTTGTAATTACCCAGGTAGAAAACGCAACCAGTGTTGCTGGGTCGCCCATATTCAATTCGTTTGTTGTACAAGCAGGCAGCAGATTTGATACAGAAATTGTTGGACTTGTTATACAGTAACTATTATCATTCAGTATGTTGTAGATATATGTGTTTTCATCACCATTTCTATCTGCAAGCACAATAACATTCGTATTAGTAGTATTTATAGTAGTTTCCATTTTCTTGATATCTTTGTTTAACTGGTTGCCACCTAACGCAGTATCTAACGAATTATCACCTGCCATATAGACGATAAAAGTCCATTTTGCAAAACACAGATTAACGCAGATGACGCAAAGCGTCATTCCGAGTGAAACGAGGAATCTCATAGATAAAAAAAACAGGCACAAAACCTGTCCGGATAGAATAAGTTTTTTCATTAGAGTAAATTCCTAAAACTCTGTAAACTCCCGTCTTCTAAGACCTTCTAAATCAAGTTGACCTGTTTTAGGGTCAAGTTTTATCTCCCATTTTTCCATTTTTCCAATAGCTACACAGATTTGTTTTACTTCAATCGGTTTACCACCTAAACCAACTTTATATGGGTTCCCAATGATTCTTTTTGGTACATCAAAAAGTAGTTCCTCACGGATATACGAAGCAGTTGCACCGGTATCAAACAGTGCAATTGCAGGTTTTTGTTCAATCTCAATTTGTTTTATGATTCTCATTTCAGAACTACTGCACGTTTTGTACCGATTTCTTTGCCGTTAAGAGTCAGGCGGTAGTAATAGACGCCGCGTGAGAGTTTATCGCCGGAGTCATATTTTATAGAATGCTCGCCTGATAATTGGTCTTCATCAACCACAGTATCCACTTCCTGTCCGGCAACATTGTAAAGTTTGATGGTTACCCGCCCGCCTTCAGGTATGAAATAATTAAATGTTGTCGCAGGATTAAACGGGTTCGGATAATTCTGTCCAAGTGCTGCCTGTTTTACACTGCCATCTTCTGCCTCAACCTCTTCATCTATATCGCTTTTTGAAGAAGCATATGACGCACCAACCGTTATTGTTGGCTGTTTTGAGATTGCGGTAAGTGTCCCGCCACTACCTGCAGTTTTGGTATAAAACTTTGCAGTACCTTCGGTTGATTGTGTTGTAAATTTTTTGTATTGCAGTTTTAATTTATCACCGCTTCCATAAGCAAGCCGGTCTGATGGAATACCTGTTATAGTAACTTTCTGACCTGATATAGCAGTTGTAAGGTTGTATGAAGTTGTCTGATATTTATAGATATATGATTTAACATAGCCCTTACCGGTTGATGAAGTATTTTGTGGTGCAGTCCACCCGGATGGAATAGTCACTTCTACCTTTCCGCCACCGAGTGAACCTGCTGCTGTTGGTGTTAGTGTGTATGTGATTGATGTATAATATGTATTCGGTGCGACACCTTTTTTAGAAAGCGATGCTGTGCCACTACCGTCAGCGCCTGTTTGTGTTGACCCGCCACCAGTTCCGAGATTACCATCGTAATATCGTTTCAAGAAATCGTCCCATTTGTTTGTTGTTTCAGAGCCGTATAAAATCGCAGAGGTGTAAGCGGAATCATAATATGATTTTGTTTTTGGGAAATAGACGCAGAGCCCGTAAGAGCCGTATTTTGCAGTATCGTTTCTTGCAGAGCCCTTGTAATTTTTGACAACCGCGGATGTTATGGCAGTTTTCAGGTTGGTTGCCGCAGTGCCACCAACCTGATTAGCAAACCGATAAATATCAACACCATAATAACCGTCGGATTCCGAATATGCCTTGCAGTTGGTTCTCGCCGTTTGAATTGCTGTAAGTTGAGAGTTGTCATTCATTGAATCCGCAAATATGTTTAGTTTGCTGACGGCATCATTTATTTTTGTAGTATCAATTGCTGATTGAGTACACGCCGCAGATGCACCATAAAAAGCACCATATTTATCAACGATTGCTGTTCCTAATTGTTTTGGTGTTGCAGATGGGTTTGCTGCTAGATATGACAGGATTGTATCGTGAGGCCAGCCATCGCCAGGTTCCGTTTCTTCAGAGCCGACCATCACGCCGTTAGCATCGTCTAAAACATTTCTTAATTCATATGCAACTTCCAAATGTCCCATCAAGCAGGCATCAAATCCAATGAGGTCAAAAGTATGTGATGCATTAGAGATTGCGGTTCTTACTTCTTTCATATAAAGACAATCATCATTGTTTCCATCGTCCCAGCAGACTGCGCGCTCTAATGGAGACCGAGATGGTGAACGGTCACGCCAGCCGCCACCGTGATTCCATAAAATGAGTGCATATCTATCTGCTGGATAATTTGTCCATACCCAGGTGATAAAATTTGTCAGTGTAGTAGGTGAGCCCATATTTGCTTCACCGAGGTCTTCAAGTGCGTTTGATGCATAAGGTTTCATATCTTTTGTTATTTTGAATCTCTTGCAGGTTTTCCAGTCGCCGTATGTTGAATCATAGCCAGACGCCCTATCCATCTGGACAACGATATTTATATCGGAATTACTGCCTACTTTTGCCATCTCTAAGAAATCGTCAATACCGGCATCCTCTAAATTGTTATCTGCATCTAAATAAACAGCATATGTCCATTTTGCTGCAAAACACTGATTAACACAGATGAGACCACAGATAAACACAGATAAAACCAATCCCACAAAACCCATTACCAAAAACCGTTTTAACATAAAACCTCCTTAACGACCAATAGCTGTTTTTATCTCTTTTGCCTCTTTTGTTAAATCCCCAAACCCTTTTTTTAATAGCTCAACATTATCTAGATGGTCTTGATGTTGCTGCTTTAGAGTCTCCATCACTTCCCTGTGTCGCTGTTCCGATGTTTCTATCACTTCTCTGTGCCGCTGTTCTGCTCTTTCATCCATTTTTGAAAAAAGTTCTTTTAATAGGTTTCTCATTGCCCTGCCATTATACCATGCATAAACTGTAAACATTAATGCTATTATTCCTATTGCCATTCCTGTTTCCATGATTTGCCTCCAGTTAACGGCAAATTCCAAATCCCACAGAGCCACAGAGAGAACCAGATTACACAGAGTTTTTGATTTTTAATCTTTGCATTTTTTCTCTGTGACTCCGTATCTCTGTGGTATGCAGTCTTACTGACAAATTCTTTCTGCAAGTTCTTTACAGGCAGCTCTAAGGTCCGCTGCGGTTTGTGCTTTTATATCTTCTGATTTCAATATCTTACCGGTTTCTACCTCTACAAGATTCACTGTTATAAAATATGTATCCATAAGTTTTGATAGCGAGCCAACAACCATTTCTCTAACATTCAGCAGTTTACCTATTTGGACAGCGCATTCTGATGTTGTACAACCCGTCTGCTGGAATGCTGCTTCTGCTAATATCTTATCCATATTTGCTTTCTCAATAACATTATAATAACCTATTTTTACCAGTTCTGTTCTTAAGAAACCTGCAACGATAGTGGCATCCGCTTGGGATACATTGTTCCCTGTAAAATCTGCAACTGCAATATTTATCTGAACAGTTGGCTTTTCTATAACAGGTTTTGTGATAATTTCTGGTTTTTCAACAGATACCTCCCTTTTTTCTTCTACCACTTTTTCTTTTTCAGGCAGCAGTGCAAGCGAAATCCCAGCTCTATGTGTAGTGCCTAAATCACCATAACCTGAGAATGCATAGTCCAGGTTGATGCCTTTCCAATTTATACCAACTCCACCGGTTGGTCCACCAAAGTCTCCATTTCCTTTTATCTTATATCCAGCTCTTAAATAAAATATTTTTGCAACAGGCACTTCAGCACCAACACTGATAAGGTTTTCTTGTTTTACTAACTGCCTATCAAATTCGGTTGATAAAGTAAATTTCTTAGCCACCACTGCCAACCCGGTTTTTAGTGTTCTTGGTAGTTGATATCCTTCAAGTTCACCGATTAAATTCAGTCCTGAAACACCGAGTCGGAAACTACGATAAGATAGAATGCTACCGACATCAACCGTAAAAACACTCTGTGAAAAATCGTCTATAGTCTCAGAATAATGTTTGAGGTTTGTACCAATAGCAACATTTTTGGATAACAGATACGAGACCGCAGCTGGTATTACAAGCCCATTATACTGAAAACTTTCGCCGGTCTCATTCCCAAGCGTATCATAAATCGGCTCTTGTTTCATCCCGATATATGCAGGTGCGCAACCAACCGCGAATTTGCCGACAGGCTTAACAAAACCTAAAAACTCACCATTAAAATCTTGTAGATATATATGATGCAAAAACGAGACCGCAGCATTCTCAATAAACGAAATTCCCGCAGGGTTGTAGTGCAGTCCGAATGTCTCGTTTGATAGTGCGGTATAACTTTCTGCCATACCACCTGCTCGAACTGATGATGGGATCTCTAAAAATATCCCGCCACTTTGCTGAGCGTAAAGGCAATTAAAAATTAAAAATGTAAAATTGAAAATGCTCCAAAATGTCATACTAATGTAATTATTTTTCATATTTCCTCCTTGCATCTTATTTAGTTTTATATTACGGTCCTTCTTCTCTAATTGTAGTAACCGTCTGGCGAGTTTGTGATTGCTCTAACAGCCGTATCAAGACTTCAGTCTGACGAGCTGCACGTTCATCCATTTTGGCTGTTCTGTCATCCATTCTTGCCAGTATCTCTCTAGCGTATCTATTCCCATCCTCTATCTTTGCCAACAACTCGTGTGTTCGTCTGTTGCCGTCTTCTATCAATTGCTGTGTATGTCTGTTTCCATCTTCTATGATTTGTTTAGCTCTTGCATCCTCTGATTTAATTGTTTGGTCTGTCATTTTAGCCCAGCGCCAGGAAAGTAAAATCGCTAACAATCCTAAAAAAATACTTAAACTGCCAAGCGCAATTCCTATTATTATTTCCATTAACGTTTCACTCCTATTTTTCTTGTTTCTTTCTTACCACCCGGGTATTCGTAATGCAAAATATACACTCCCGGTGGGACAATCTCTTTACCTTCATCTGTACCATCCCAATCCTTCTGATAATTCCCGGCATTAAACTCGTCATCTACAAGTGTTGTTATATACCGACCCAGTATGTCATAAATTTTGATTGTAACCTTACCGCTTACTGGAACTGAAAATCCGACTTTACAGGTACCGCCTTTTGATGGTATAAAAAGATTTTGACCTAAAGTTGTTTTATATTCTTTTTGTGGTTTTTCGTCTATTGTAGCGTATAGTGCAAAATCCAGTGTTGTTGTTTTACCGGCAGATGCTTCACAGCCCATCTTTGTTTGGGATTGATACCCTGTTAAAGATACACGGATATCGTAGACACCCGGAGTAAGCACAAGTGAATAATTACCTGCTGTGTCTGTTGTAGTGGTAGATTTTACCAATGCGGATGAATACTTTGCTACACCGGTGATAGTGCCGGATTGGAATGCTTCAACTAATGCGTTAGGGAGTGTAGTTGTACCGTCGGTCTTTGTGACTTTACCTGAAATTATGCCGACTGATGCTGTTTCTTGTAATTCAAAATTAACAGTTGTTGTAACACCAGCAGAAACAGTATAGCCAGTTTTTGTTTGTGAGATATAGCCAGTTGCTGTAGCACGAACATCGTAAGTTCCAGTTGACAGGTTGATAAGTTGATATGTGCCATTAGTAGATGTTGTTGCGCTACTCTTGACTATACCTGACTGGAGTGCTTCTACAATTGCTTGAGTAATTCCTGTAACTCCGTCAGATTTCGTCACTTTGCCTGTGATTGTTCCAGTTTGTTCCTGTAATACAAAATTAACAGTAGTTGTTGCACCTGCAGAAACGGTATAGCCAGTTTTTGTCTGTGAAATATAACCTGTCGCTGTAGCACGAACATCGTAAGTTCCAGTTGACAGGTTGATAAATTGATATGTGCCATTAGTAGATGTTGTTGCGCTACTCTTGACTATACCTGACTGTATTGCCTCTACAACCGCTTGACCAATTCCAGTGATGCCATCTGACTTTGTTACTTTACCAGCAAGCCAGCCTGTAGTAGGTGCTGGTGGTTGAGGTGGTGAAAGTGTTATTGTAGCTACTGATATATCAGTCGTTGCAATACCTTCTTCATTATATGCACAGACCTTGAACCAATAAGAAGTAAGCGGTAAAAGGTCAGAAGCAAGATAAGAAGTTGTTGTATAATTATCAGAAAATGCCTTTAATGTTGTAGAACTTGCAAAATTATCTACAGACCGCAAGATACCCCATTTTGTTCCTGTAGGATTACTATTATTTGACCAGGAAATACTAATACTGAAACTTGACACTGACACTATACCACTCCCCGACGGTGGGTTAGCAAGTGTGTATTTTGATGCAATTACAGATGTGGATGTACCATATGCATTAAACGCTTCTACATATACATATGCTATTACATTACAGGACAGCCCGGTCTGTAGCCATGAGACCGTATCTTTTGGTTTATCGCCGGAGATATTTGTACCATCCGGCGATCTTTTTACTCTGTAGCCAGTTTCATTTGTAGCAGTATCTGTCCATGCCCATTGGATTGAACTTGTAGAGATAACAGTTCCTGTTAAATTATCAGCAGTACCATTTGGTGGACCTGGTTCTGTCTTTGTAGAAACAGGTGTATCATATTGAGTTATGATACCATCACCATTTCTTGCCCTTACTCTTAAATAATATGTAGTATCCGAAGGCAACGAACCAATAAGAATCCCGGTATTAGTAGTCCAGTTGCTGAACACTTCATTTCCAAAATTAGATGCAGTTGACCTGCTCGCTTGATATTCTGTTCCTGTTGGATTACTGTTATTTGACCAGTTCAATGTAATAGAATTTTGTGATACATTCAAAACCGCTGTTAATGACGGTGGCATAGCAGCAGTATAAGATGATATAGAAACCGACCAGATACTACCATCAGCGTTGTATGCTTCTGCATACCGCGTATACGCTGTGTTTATTGAAAGCCCTTGTTCCCACCATTTTGTTGTCCCACCAGTGGCTGTTAAAGGACCTAAATTTTCACTAATCCGCATTGTTGTATAAGTGCCTGTAGAAATATAAAGCCCGGTTTCATTATCAGCATTATCTGTGAACTGCCATTGAATAGATGTAGAACCCACTAAAGTGGGGTATAAATTGCTTGGTCTTACAAGCGGCGGCACTACTGTTCTTGTACTGCTTTGAATTGGTGCGGACTCTATTTGGTCGCCATTATATGCCCAGACACGGAAATAATATGTTGTCGCAGCTTCAAGGTCTGAAACTGTTTTAACATTAGAAGTCAAATTATTAGCAAATACAACAGGTGTGCTGACTGTTGGGCCTGTGAAATCTGATGTCGTAGATTGTGCGATTCCAAACCTTGTCCAAATAGGATTATCGTTCACATCCCATTGAAGTTCTACACTTGATGTCCCAACACTCTTGAATATAAGTGTGACTGGTGAATTGGCTAATGTATATTTACCCACAGTAGTTGATGAAGACGCACCAATTGTATTGAACGCTTCAACATATCTGTTATACAAGGTGTTTACTGAAAGATTGGTTTCTGGCCAGGAATTTGTATTCGCTGAAAGTGAAGCCATTACCCCGTTTGTATCTGATTTTACCCTGTAAACATCTTCATTACTTGCATTATCAACCCAAGACCATTCTATAGATGTTGGTGACAATGCAGTACCATTCATTCCTGACGGTGCAACAGGCACAAACAATGTAATGGTAGTCATTGCGAGGTCGTAGACCGAAGCAATCCCATCCTCATTGAACGCATTTACCTTATACCAATATGTAGTCGCAGGATTTAATCCTGCGGAGTCTGTATAACTTGTACTCGTGTAATTATCAGAAAATGACTTTAATGTTGTAGAACTTGCAAAGTTATCCGCAGATCGCAAGATACCCCATCTGGTATAATTAGGATTGCTGTTCGCAGACCATGAAATACTGACACTGACACTTGACACTGACACTATGCCACTTCCTGACGGTGGTTTTGCAGCAGTATATTTTGTTGATGAATCTGACCAGTTACTGCCTGTAGCATTATTGGCTTCTGCGTATCTGGTGTATGGTGTGTTCACTGCTAACGAAAGTTCCCACCAACTTGTTGTCCCACCTGTGCCTGCTAACGGACCAAGATTAGACGATAGACGATAGACGATAGACGTCCCAGATGAAACATACAGCCCTGTCTCATTATTCGCATTATCTGTAAACTGCCATTGGATAGATGTAGTGCCTATTAAAGCAGTGGTCGGGTATGTTGGTTGTGCAGGTGGTGGCACTGCTTCGGGTGATAATGTTTGGGTTGATACAGTTGTATCAAAATCAGTTGCTATACCATTTTGATTCCATCCCTGAACTTTATACCAATACGAGGTGCTGGCAGTTAGCCCATCAGTATCTGTATAATTTGTATTTGTATAATTATCTGCATAACCTTTAATGGTAATACTTGATAGAAAACTGTCTGATGACCGCAAGATACCCCATCTGGTATAGTTAGGATTAGAATTATTTGACCACGATATACTGATGCTGAAACTTGATACTGACACTATACTACTGCCTGACGGTGGGTTAGCAAGTGTGTAGGTTGATGCTGAGACAGACCATGTTGAACCACTAGCATTATATGCTTCTGCATATCTGGTGTATTGAACATTTGGCGATAGTGTTGTCTCAACCCAACTTGTTGTTCCAGTATATGTGCCATTCGCTAAATTCGGTGAAATTCGCATAGCCGTATTCGTGCCACTTGAAACATACAATCCCGTCTCATTATCTGCATTATCTGTGAACTGCCATTGAATAGATGTAGAACCCACTAAAGTGGGGTGTAAATTGCTTGGTGCGAGTGGTGGTTGTGGTGCTGGCAGTGTCACAGTTGTTATTGTAGTGTCATAGCCCGTAGCAAGCCCATTCTCATTAAACGCATTCACCTTATACCAGTATGTAGCGTTGGGGTTTATCCCCAACGAATCCGTATAACTTGTACTTGTGTAATTATCAACAAATGCTTTTAATGTAGTGCTTGTTCCAAAATTATCACTTGACCGCAAGATACCCCATCTGGTATAACCAGGATTAGAATTATTTGACCACGATATACTGATGCTGAAACTTGATACTGACACTATACTACTGCCTGACGGTGGGTTAGCAAGTGTGTAGGTTGATGCTGAGACAGACCATGTTGAACCACTAGCATTATATGCTTCTGCATATCTGGTGTATTGAACATTTGGCGATAGTGTTGTCTCAACCCAACTTGTTGTTCCAGTATATGTGCCATTCGCTAAATTCGGTGAAATTCGCATAGCCGTATTCGTGCCACTTGAAACATACAATCCCGTCTCATTATCTGCATTATCTGTGAACTGCCATTGAATAGATGTAGAACCCACTAAAGTGGGGTGTAAATTGCTTGGTGCGAGTGGTGGTTGTGGTGCTGGCAGTGTCACAGTTGTTATTGTAGTGTCATAGCCCGTAGCAAGCCCATCCTCGTTGAACGCATTCACTTTATACCAGTATGTAGTCGCAGGATTTAATCCTGCGGAGTCTGTATAACTTGTACTCGTGTAATTATCAACAAATGCTTTTAATGTAGTGCTTGTTCCAAAATTATCACTTGACCGCAAGATACCCCATCTGGTATAACCAGGATTAGAATTATTTGACCACGAAATACTGATACTGAAACTTGACACTGACACTATACTACTGCCTGACGGTGGGTTAGCAAGTGTGTAGGTTGATGCTGAGACAGACCAGGTTGAACCACCAGCATTATATGCTTCTGCGTATCTGGTGTATTGTGTGTTTATTGATAACCCGGTTTCCCACCATTTTGTTGTCCCACCTGTGCCTGCTAACGGACCTAAATTCTCGGATAGTCGCATTGTTGTATTGATTCCTGATGAAACATACATGCCTGTTTCATTATCAGCATTATCTGTGAACTGCCATTGAATAGATGAAACCGCTACTGAAGTAGCGTAGAAATTAGATGGTTGTGCAGGTAGTGGTGGTGGTAAAGTTATTGTTGATACAGTCGTGTCATATGTAGTTGCGTATACATCCTCATTGAATGCATTCACTTTATACCAGTATGTAGTCGCAGGATTTAATCCTGCGGAGTCGGTATAACTTGTACTCGTGTAATTATCAACAAATGCTTTTAATGTAGTGCTTGTTCCAAAATTATCACTTGACCGCAAGATACCCCATCTGGTATAACCAGGATTAGAATTATTTGACCACGAAATACTGATACTGAAACTTGACACTGACACTATACTACTGCCTGACGGTGGGTTAGCAAGTGTGTAGGTTGATGCTGAGACAGACCAGGTTGAACCACCAGCATTATATGCTTCTGCGTATCTGGTGTATTGTGTGTTTATTGATAACCCGGTTTCCCACCATTTTGTTGTCCCACCTGTGCCTGCTAACGGACCTAAATTCTCGGATAGTCGCATTGTTGTATTGATTCCTGATGAAACATACATGCCTGTTTCATTATCAGCATTATCTGTGAACTGCCATTGAATAGATGAAACCGCTACTGAAGTAGCGTAGAAATTAGATGGCTGTGCAAGTGTTTCAGGCGCGATATTTAAGTTAATATAAGAAGTAGTTAATGCAGTAACAGTCATAGTGGCTAATGATTGAGCATAATCTTCACCGGTATCCCTGTAAAGATCACTATCACCATCAATAAACGCAATTACAGAATAATTCCCGGGTGCTGTTGGAACATAAAGCGTATAATTCCCCGGTGCTGCAAGAACCAATTCTGATTCACCAGCACCAGTCCGGGAATACCTGTTACCTGGAGATGGCCATGTATTTGTAGCCACATATACAACTATATTACCGGTCTGAGCGCTGGTTTTTGTAATCTCACCTGCTAACGCACCATAATCAATAAAATTCAGATTGATATTAGATACTGTTGAGCCAATTTCAACATAATTCTGCTTCATACTTGCAGTAGCAGGGTCTGTATCCGGTTGCTGAATAGCCGGGTATGCTCTGCGTGGCTCAAAATTCTCTACTTTACTATTTCCATTAGTATCTAAGAAACCTTGTACATAATGTGTATTAGCACCAAGCAAACCTGATGAAGTATATGATGTTGTGGCTGGTTTTGTGGTATTCTGGACTGAGAAATTTATATCGGTTGAGACATTTACAATATATGTCCCTGTTTGACTGCCAGTATACACAAGGTTACCTTGAATAGTGCCTGTATAAACAATTTTACGAACAGTATACTCACAGTGACCTACATAGTATAAATTATAGGAACTATCAAATGCAATACCATGCGGTGCGTTAAGATTGGCAGCTCTGGGGTCACCACCATCACCTGAATAACCTGCTGTACCTGTGCCTGCAACAGTTGTAATTATACCTGATGTATTTACTCTGCGAATACGGTGGTTACTGCCATCTGCGATATATAAATTACCTGAACTATCTACTGCTATATCTCGTGGATTCCAGAGTTGTGCAGAGGTCGCAGCACCATTATCACCTGAAAAACCTGACGAACCTGGTGTGCCTGCAACAGTAGAAATTATACCTGATGTGTTCACTTTACGAACACAACTGCTTGTCAACTCTACAATATAATAATTACCTGCATTATCAAATGTTACACTACGCACTTCTGAAATCTGTGCTGAGGTTGCAGCACCACCATCACCTGAAGAACCTGATACACCTGTGCCTGCTACAGTTGTAATTATTCCTGAACTATCTACTTTACGAATCCGATTATTGTTTGTATCAGCGATGTATAAATCGCTTCCCTTGATAGTAACACCCATCGGCTGGTTTAGTTTCGCATCAGTTGCAGCACCACCATCGCCTGAATAACCTGCTGTACCTGTGCCTGCAACAGTTGTAATTATACCGGATGTATTTACTTTACGAATACGGTGGTTACTGCTATCTGCGATATATAAATTTCCTGAACTATCTACAGCAACATCAGATGGAAAATTAAGTTGCGCAGAGGTTGCAGCACCACCATCACCTGAAAAACCTGCTTGTGTAGATGTATTAACAACAGTAGAAATTATGCCTGATGTGTTCACTTTACGAATACAATGATTACCGGTATCTGCGATATATATATTTCCGGAGGTGTCCATATTTATACCACGTGGCATAGCTACCTGTGCAGAGGTTGCAGCACCACCATCACCTGAAAAACCTGATACACCTGTTCCTGCAACAGTATTTATTACATCCGCATAGAGGCAGGTAGAAAGGTAGAAAGGTAGAAAGGTAGAAAGGTAAAAGGTAAAAGGTAAAAGGTAAAAGGTAATTCTACCCAACTTCAGTTGGTGTTTTTTGTAGTCGCTATTCCATATTCTTTGTTCTGTGTCTGTTCTGTGTGTTTTGTTTTGTGTCTGTTCTGCGTTTTTCATAAACCACCTCACAAATTGTAGTCGGTGATTTTCAATCACCGTAAAACCGTGAACTAAAAGTTCACGACTACAAATTTTAGCAAAACTTACCTAATTACAATTTTAATTATACATATAAATTTTGGTTTTGTCAAGCCCTTTTAACCTTTTTCTTTCAATCTGATACTTTCTATGTATTTTTCACAAGATATTGCTGCAATCGCACCATCACTACAAGCGGTAACAACCTGTCTTAACGGTTTTGCACGGCAATCGCCACAGGCAAAAATTGCTGGATTGCTTGTTTTCATTTCCGCGTCAGTAATTATGTAGCCAAAGTCGTCCATTTGGACAGCAATATCACCACCCTCCCCACCCTCCCTCTCCCTTTTTTTCAGGAACTCAGTATTTGGTGTAAATCCGGCAAATATGAAAACACCAGCACAATTTATAGAACTTTTTTGTGCTGATTGAACATTTTCAATTACTACACTTTCTACTTTTTGAATGCCACCCACCCCGCTGCCTTTGATTTCAACAACTTTAGAGTTCAACACAAACGCTATTTTGATATTTGATAGAGCACGTTCCTGCAGTATTTTTGTTGCACGCAGTTTATCTCTACGATGAATAACAAAAACCTTATCAGCAAACTTTGTCAAAAAAAGCGCCTCTTCTATTGCAGTATCGCCACCGCCGACTACTGCGACAGTTTTATTTCTAAAAAGTGCACCATCACAAGTTGCACAATAAGACACACCTCTGCCTTTAAGTTCATTCTCGCCAGAGATACCGAGTTGTTTAGGTTTCCCGCCTGTTGCAATAATTAGAGCACAAGTTGAATAAGATTTAGTTGTAGTTTTGATTTCAAAATGTTGATTCGTTTCTGTTACTGACTCAACTTCATCAGAAAGCATCTGAAGCCCGAATTTTACTGACTGTAATTTCAATTTTTGCAAAAGTTCAACACCTTTTATACCATCAACAAATCCAGGATAATTTTCAATAATATCAGCGGAAACTACCTGACTATCTATCCCGTAATTATCTATCAGAAGTGTGTTTAATCGTGCCCTTGCAGCATAAAGCCCGGCAGTCAGTCCCGCAGGTCCGCCACCAATAATAATCACATCATAAAGTTTATCTGCCATATTTTAATCGTTCTATAAGATATTCCGGTAAAGTTGCTGTTCTCATTTTTTCTTGAACCGCTTTTATGTCGTATTCAACCCGATAAAATGTAACGCTGTTATTTTCAAATATCAAAAAACCTGCACGATTATCGCCATCTCGGGGTTGTCCGACAGAGCCGACATTTATTATTGATTTTGATGCTATTTCTATTGTTTCATTTTCGCCTGGAATGGTTATCCCGGTTTCGGCACTATAAATAAACGGTCTATGGCTATGTCCGATGAAACAGAATTGGGTTGAAAAAAAGTTGAGATTCTCAGCCATATCAGTTGATTTCAAAAGATACTCGTTGATTGGCTCTCGGGGGCTGCCGTGAACAATTGTAAAATCGGCAATAACAATTTTTTCTGGCAGTTCTAATAAAAACTTTTTGTTTTCATCAGTTAATACTGAAACAGTCCACCGAACCGCTGCTTTAGCATTATCATTAAACCATTCTATATCAAACAGACCGATTGATGCTCTATCGTGATTCCCGGCAACAATTTTTAAATCCACCCTCTCCCCCCCCTTTTTTATAGTTTTTATTTTTTCAACACATTCGTTTGGATTCGGACCGTAGCCGACAATATCGCCACAACAGATATATTCGTCTACATTTTGTTTAGAAATTTCTAATAGGACTGCTTCCAGCGCTTCAATGCTTGAATGAATATCAGAAAAAATTGCGTATCGCATAAAAACAATTATACACAAAAAACAAAAAAAATCAAGTAGACAATTAGACAAAAAATTTGTATAATAATAATAATGTTGAAAAAAATATTTAGATTTTGTATAATAAAATTGTAATGATTAAAAAATGGCTTAACACAATTCAAAATCTTGACTGTATAAAAGGGATGCAACAGTTACCAAACGAATCAATTGATTTAATTGTTACATCACCACCATATGACAGTATTAGAAAATATAATGGTTTTACACTAAATTTGTCTGATGTTGGAAAAGAGTCGTTTCGCATCTTAAAAGATGGTGGAGTTGCAGTTATGGTTATTCAGGATCAGACAGTAAATTATGCTAAAACACTTACATCTTTCAGGACAATTATTGACTGGTGTGATAATGCAGGTTTTCGTCTTTTTGAATGTTGTCTTTACAGAAAACACGGAACTGATGGTGCTTGGTATTCAAAAAGGTTCAGGGTAGACCACGAGTATATTCCTATTTTTCTTAAAGGTGCAAAGCCGCAATATTTTAATAAAGAACCACTGAAAATTCCTTCCAAATGGGCAGGTGTTACAATGACTGGTGGTGCCACTCGATGCACCAATGGAAAAACATTAAATTCACGACCGATTACAATCAATCCGATGAAATGTAGGGGAACTGTTTGGGAATATCTAACCTGTGGTGATGGTGACCGTCTCAAACATCAACATCCAGCGACTTTTCCGGATAAGTTACCTTACGATATAATTCAGTGTTTTTGTCCCGAAGGTGGAATTGTTTTAGACCCGTTCATTGGAAGCGGAACGACAGCAATTTCAGCGATTAAATTAAATAGGAAATTCATCGGTTTTGAAATATCCAAAGAATATTGTAATCTTGCAAATAAACGGGTTGAAACTGAAATGGGTCTACTAGTATGTTGATGATGATATTTGGGCAAACGTTTGAATTTGATAAAAGTTTCTGCTACTTTCAACTTTACAATATTTATCAGGGGAGGTGAAAAAAATGGATTCATTAAAATTAAAAACATACCGTTCTTTAGATGAAATGCCTGGAGATAAAATGAAAAAAATATTTGACTTGCTTATTAATTCAATACCAATTAATGAAACAATAGAAACAAAGAAATTAATAAATTGGTTTGAAGCATTGAGAGAAGAAGTAATTAACTGTTCAAGATTAGATAGTAGAATATGGAGTTATTTGAAATCAAGGAGAGATGTTTACAAAGAAAAAGGATTAAGAGGTACATTCAGAAAAATAAAGTAGACAAAAACAATTTAACAATTACGATCGCGGAAAATTTTTGAAACCTTCAAGCTATTACTTTTTTAATTCCTTGATTATTTCTGGAATTATTTGGTAGAGGTCGCCTTCTATGGCGTAGGTGGCGAGTTTCATCATCGGACATTCCAGGTCTTTGTTTATAGCAACAATTCGTTCTGACGATTGCATTCCTACAAGATGCTGGATTTGTCCGGAAATACCGCAGGCGATATAGAGTTTCGGAGCAACAGTTCTGCCTGTCTGTCCAACCTGATGTGAATAAGGAATCCAGCCAGCGTCAACAGTTGCACGTGAAGCACCAACCGCACCGCCGATTGCTTTTGCAAATTCTTCTATTAACTGAAAACCCTCGGGTTTTCCAAGTCCGCGTCCACCAGAAACTATTATATCCGCTTCTGCAAGATTGACTTTCTGCGAGATATCGGCAACAAATTGTAAAAATTTTGTTCTATTTCTTATTTTCGTTTTGTCAAATGTCTTTTCTACTATCTCTCCTTCTCTCTTCTCTCTTCTTGCTGCCTTCTTAAATACCTTATGACGGACAGTTGCCATCTGCGGTCTATGATTGGCTGTTTTAATTGTTGCCATAATATTCCCACCAAATGCAGGTCTTGTCTGTAAAAGGTTTCGTGTTTCCAGCTCAATATCCAGTCCTGTACAATCTGCAGTAAGACCGGTTTCTATTTTTGCAGCTACACGTGATGCAAAACTTCTGCCTATATTTGTTGCACCCATCAGAATTATTTCAGGTTTCTCTTCTTTTACAAGTTGAGCTAGAAGTTCTGAATATGGGTCATCTTGAAACTCGCTTACAATTTCATCGTCATAAACATAAACTATGTCAGCACCGTATTCTATAAGTTCTTTTGCTTTGGGTTCAATATTATGACCCATCAAAATTGCACAAAGTTTTACATTGAGTTTATCGGAAAGCTCTCTGCCTTTCCACAAAAGTTCAAAAACAACCGGCGAAATTTCACCATGCCGTTGTTCGGCATAAACCCAGACATTCTTGAAAGACAGGAAGTCGGAAGTCGGAAGTCGGAAGTCGTCTTTCTCTATAACTATTGCTTCATATTTTTTGCATGCCTCAAGACAGGCAGAACAAAAATTACATTTTGTTAGTTCTATCACTGCGAGTTTTATTTTTTTGGTATGGTCAGGTCTTTCAGTTAAAGTTATAGCACCAAAAGGGCATGCTTTTATACAAAGCCCACAACCAACACATTTTTCAGAGATTACAAAAATTTTGGACATAAATTAATAAATTAACGAATTAATTAATTAATTAATAAGTTAACGATACCGACGAGCGAAACAAGGTATTTGGTTCATATAATTTTTGTTTCTTTTAATTTTGCAACTAATTTTTGTGCCTGTTCTATTGGTTCGCCTGCGATTCTTTCGCCACCGCTTCGTGGTGGTGGACAAAAAACTTTCATCACATTTGTTGGTGAACCCGCAATGCCGAGTTTTGTTTTATCCGCTTCAATTATTTTTGAAGTGAAATGTTTTATTTCCGCTTTTTTAGAAAACATCATACCCCGCAAGGATGGAAATCGTGGTGTGTTTATTTCTTTCACAACTGTTAAAAGACAAGGTAGCGGTGATTCAATTACATCGTAGCCATCTTCCATCATTCGTTGCACACGGATACGACGCTGAAGCCCCGTTGGGGCTGAAGCGTCGCATACAAAATCTTCTATTTTTTTTACATATGCAATATGAGAAATATCAAGCATTTCAGCCACACCGGGTCCTACTTGTGCAGTATCACCATCAATTGCCTGTTTTCCACAAATAACTATATCAAAATTGCCAATTTTTTTTATTGCTTGTGCAAGTGTATAAGAAGTCGCGAGCGTATCAGCACCTGCAAATTCTCTATCGGAAACAAGAACTGCTTCATCACAACCCATCGCCAAACATTCACGGAGTGCTTTTTCTGCCTGAGGCGGCCCCATTGTGATGACGGTGATTTTTCCGCCGAATTTTTCTTTCAATCGCACCGCTTCTTCAACAGCATATAAATCAAACGGATTCACCTGTGCCTCAACACCTTCCCTTTTTAGTGTGCCGGTTTTTTCATCAATTTTGACATCTGTTGTCGCAGGCACTTGTTTAATTAAAACTATAATGTTCATTTTTCTGTAATACCACCGAGAATAGATGTTAACATTTTAATTAATTACTGTAGTTTGGCAAATTTTTGCTAATAAATGTTGAAACATATTGTTCATTGACAAAAATGGAATAACCCTGTAAAACAGGGATGCACAAGAAACCTGAACAATTCCTATGAATAGT
>JBFLWK010000008.1 GCA_040757695.1 Elusimicrobiota bacterium | reverse complement strand
TGTACCATACAAATATATTCCACTCGGGATATTTTCTTGTATTGGGTATAATTCTATGCTCTTATTTCCGTTTGTTTCTTCTAAGGTTTTTATATGTTTTCCGTCAATTGTGTATATTCTAATTTTTCCATATGGAACTCCTGACCCTGCAAATGTTATTTTCGTATGTCCTTTGGATATATTAAATGGATTTGGGTAGGGAATTACACAGTATTGGTCAGGAGTGAAATCTATAGAGAATGTATATATCCCGGAACCATAATTCTGTTCTACTTCAAGATAATAGTCATCACTTTTATATGTAAAATATGAAAGAGTTATTGTTGATGCAAGTTGGCCAGAAATAAGTATATTCCCGTAAGAGTCCAGTAAATATACATTCGCTGTTAATGTTGACGAGGAAGATATTGTCGCTTTTATTTCATTATCCGCTGGTGCAGGAAATTTATAATAATCTTCTGTATCATCAGAATCTATGTATCCTTCTTCGTCACTACAACCCCCAAAATATCCCCAATAACCAAGAGTTGTAGCAGAACTGACACTGTTACCTGCATCTCCTCCGCTGTTTGCATCGTTTTGTGAGTAGACAGAAATCTTAAATGAATACTGCCCCTCTCCATAAGTTCGTTTCGCAGCCCATCTCCAATATCCAGTTGAATCAGCAACAATACTGTATCCGGTCGTTGAAGATTTTTGACTGCCATTAGGGTCATATACTTCACCCCAAAAATCTGTTCCTGATGGGAAAGTAGCACTTATGGAAATAGTCTGACCAGAAGTAACATAGAATTTGTAATAATCGGCACTATCATTTGAATCTAGATATGCGGTGTAAGTTATTTCTGGAGTAATTGCCGTAGCAGAATCCAAAGTATTTCCAGCATCTCCACCGCTGTCTGCATCGTTCTGTTGACTTCCGGCTGTTCCTGTCCATTCAACCTTATCTAACCAGCCACAATCAGAGCCATTACTATAGATGGTATCTTTTTCATAACTCCATTTGAGTGTATGATTACCAGAATAAATTGTATATGTTTTTTGTCCCCAATTTACTGTCCCACTAATTTCATCTTGCTTTGTTGTATCTATATAAAACCTGAGATGGTCCCAACCACTCTCAGATGACACTTTCCAATAAAATTTAAGTGTTCCCGGTCCCACAACTGCTGTTTGAATATATGAACTTTGACTATCAGAAATATCACCACTTTCTGATGCATCTCCACCATAGTAGTATTCTGAACTCTGCCCGAACCAGTTTGCATTCCCTCCTGTTGTCCAGCTTAATGATGTATTATCTACAGCATCTCCTAAACTTGCAAAAATGGGAAGGGGAGTGATTATTCCTAAAAATACATAAAAAACAATAATCCGTAGTTTTTTCATTCTAATTTTTTGATTCTTCTTTTTATTTTTTTAAATTATCTTCTATAATTTTCGTTGAAATATTTTTTGTGGCATTGATTGCTACTTCTTTTAATGCTTTCAATTGTGATTCTTCTTTTGTTCTGCCAAATCCTTTTCCCGATACATTAAAATCTGAAATTGTTTTGTTGTTTATTACATCTATAATTTGTATACTCATTTCCGCTTTAGAACAAGGCATACCTGCCACTTCACTTCCGCCAGGGATTAACACTTTATCGTCCATATATTCACAAGAAAAATCTCCAGAAATTAATGTGCCTGCTATTTCTTTAAAGTCAATGTTTTTTTCATTTTCTTCTATTGTTGAAGATAATACTATATCTTTTTTACTCATTGATTGATTGAGGGTATTAGATATTTCTGTTTCAATCATTTTTATATATTTTAATAATGCTAAATCATTTGTCTTCATACACACAATTATTTTAGTCTCCAATATTTTTTCTGCCTTATTAATATTTGCTTTGGCTTCTAGAACACAAGATGCAATTTGTTTTAATAAATCCTGTGCTTCTGGAAACTCAGATATTTGTATTTTTACCTGTTCTAAAATTTTTATTGCTTCGTTAAAGATATTTCTTGCTTTTCCTGGTTTTGTTTGTATTACTTGCTTGGCATCAATAATCAAGTTTTGTGCATTATTAACTAAATTCTTTACTTCCTTTATTTTGGCATGTTTTTCTTTTTGTTCTTCAATTTGTTTTTTAATTGCGTCATCTATCTCATTTTTGGGAATTTTAGCAAGTAAAAATACCGAATAATATTGTTTATCCTGTTTTTCATATTCAACCTTTATTTTTTCTATATACCATTCTACTGCTTTCACTTTTCTAGCAACTGCTTGTGACAACTGCTGTTCTATTTCTCTTGTGGCTATTGTTGGGTCTACTATATCAGAACTCAATCCATATGATGTCCGTATTTGTTGAAACTGATTCTTTACATCAACGCCAATATATTTCACAACTGTTTTTATAGCTGTATTTTGTGCATCATCCCGTGCTTCTTTTTCTGTTGCAAATTTATTTGATATTCCAACAAATAACAAATCTGTATTTTTTTCATATGGTTCTTTTATTGTCCATTCAGGTCTCTTATTGTGTGAACTCCATATTACTCTTTCATTTTTAACTTTGCCCCTCTCTTGAAATCCTTCCTCACCAATTTTTATATCTCTTTTTGTAGCACAAGAACAAATACAAAATAAAAATATCAATATCAATATTTCAAAATTCATAAAATAGATTTTAGGGGATAGTCGCATTGGCTATTCCCTATTTAGCATTTGTTCTTTATTTTTCTAATGTAAAGCCTTTGTTTTTGGCATCTTCAAATGCGTTCATAGCATTCTGAAATTGTGATTTTGCTTTTTCGTCGCTGGCAGCATCGCGTTTCTTTTTCATATCGTCAATGTTGCTATCCATTATGTCCTTATACGCTTCATCTATTGCGGTTTTCGGAACGGATGCCTTTACAAATGCTTTGTAATAAACTTCTTCCATTTTATTCCGATATTTTTCTAGATACCATTCCGCCGACTTCACCCGAGTCGTTAATGCAGTGGATAATTGTTCTGACCTACTACGCTTGGCTTCTGTAGGATTAACTATATCTGCTGACAAACCATATGTTGTAGCAATTTTTTCTATTTTGCTGTCTACAAATGTTCCGATATATTTAACCACATAGTTGATTGCATTATTGTGTGCCTCATCTCTGGCATCTTTTTCTGTGGCTACTCTTTCCGCAGATAAACCTACAAATGTCAATTTATCGTCTTCCATTGCCGGCTCTGATACAGTCCAACCAGGTCTTTGTGGATGTGATGACCATATCATTTTTTCATCCACAGAAGGCGCTGGTTTTATTGCCTCTTGAGTAGTCGCACAACCCGCCAACATTCCAGCAAACACTGCCAACAGCAATCCATAATACTTCATACACCCTCCTTTTTTCACAAAATTTTTTTCCAACCTCTAAAATTATCTCTTCACCACCTCCCCGTTTAGAATAATGTTTTTGTTATTTCTATGTCATCCGTAGAAATTGTTATTATGAGGATTTCTTCACCGGTCAGCATTTCAGTAAGTGATACAGGAACAAAAAATTTTTTACTTTTTACTGGCACTGTAACTTCCATCAATTTTTCCAATTTATATTTTTTTTCACCGTCAATATCTTTTGATACAAATGCTTCTATTGTTACTTTTACACTTTTTGGACGCGGTTTTACTTTGCAAATACCAGCAATCTTTTTCAAGTATGGTATTCTATCACTTACTGGGTCAGTTAATATCAGTTTAGCTGATACTTTGTCTAAAACTATAACTTTTGTTTCAGTGTTTTGGGAAGTTGGTTGAACATTTGCAGGTTTTGCGATTACAGAGTTTATCCCTTCTTTTATATCAATACTTTTTTGGAAAAAACCATTCCTTACTGGAATAGTTTCATATTTCAGTGTTTCCCACCAAGGTCTCTTTTCTTTTTTACTTTTGGGAGTGTTCTTCCCCTGTTTTAATAGGTCAATCAGGTTGACAACCGCCATATCAATTTCTGTAGTATCAAAATCCATAACCGAACCTTTTATTGTTACTGGGGATGAAGTAACTTTCAAAGATTTCGGTTGAACAAAAACGATGTCCTGGCAGAATGACAGAGATAAGAGAAAAGAGATAAGAGATAAGTTACAGCCCAAAAATCTAAATGTTTTTTTTATTGGTTTCATCTCTGGCCTCCTTCACCAAGAACCCTGGTTGTCTTTTGAGCCAGAAATTCGGATTCATAATCTTCTCTTGCCTGGGCTATTGCTTGTGCAATAAAGTTATTTGCTGTACATTTTGTAGTGGTACGCCGAGGACAAAAATGTACTGTTGACACAACCAATACAACAAAAACAGCAGAGAAACACAAAATACGGACAAAAGATGGGATATAGAAAAATGGTCTATGTTTTTCGGTAAGTATTTTTATATTTGCCAATATCCGTGTTCTTAAACCAGCAGGAACTTTTTTATCGGCAGATACCTGCAAACCTTTTATTGTATCTTCCACTAATTTTATTGCAGTAAATTCTTTCTTGCAATTTTGACAGTTTCTTAAATGTTCCTCTACTTCATTCTTGGTTTTATGTAGCAGGTTATCTGCCAAATAATCCTGAAATAATCCCTTGATGTGCTTACAATAGTTCATGTTAATCCCCTTAATAAGACACCGTTTTTTAGAATTTGTTACAACAACATTATAAATACGGTAATATTTTTTCTTTGAGTTTCTTCTTCGCACGTGATACGAGTATTCTTGCAGTAGCGATACGGCATTTCAGTATTTCTGCTATTTCTTCATAACTCAAGTTTTTTATATGTAATGAGAGTGCAATTTTATATTTATCAGGAAGTTGCTGGATTTCTTTTTCTATCCATTTCTGGGTATCAGTTTGTATAGTGTTTTGCTCGGGTGTAAGTGTTTTGTCATCTTGTTTTTGTGTAATCGTTTCGCTACAGTTTTCAGCAGAAGTTTCTAAAGATAATTCCTGTGTTCTTCCGTGCCTTTTGTCATATCTGACTTTATTTTTCCAGCAGTTTAGTGCGATACGATAAAGCCAACTGAATATCTTTGA
The DNA here is from genome assembly GCA_040757695.1 of Elusimicrobiota bacterium. Classification (NCBI taxonomy): domain Bacteria; kingdom Pseudomonadati; phylum Elusimicrobiota; species Elusimicrobiota bacterium. Next base: position 57,428 of record JBFLWK010000008.1, on the reverse strand, counting down.
TTCTTTCCGAAAGGTATTGAGTTTCTTATATGCTTTGATGAATGTTTCTTGTGTCAGGTCTTTTGTTTCATCAACATTCTTAGATAGTGAATAAAAAAGGTTATATATTTTCTTTTCATATTTAATGATTATTTCTTCTATATTTTCAGGGCTACCTTTCATCTTAAGACCTCTTGGAAATTATTCTCCAAGTTTGGATAATTCGCCCCAAAAACAAAAGGGGTGAACAATCCATTCTGAGCCATTTCAGTAACCCAGAACGACTGCCACCCCATCCTAACGGACGAGTAACAGCATCCCTTCGTACTGAAATGTGCCCTCTGATTACTTAGAGAAGCTCTGCTCCGACTGTTATCGGAACTTACGAAGTTTGCTTCTACTACCTATTTATATGTATTTAATTTTTTTTCTCTATTCGCACCTCACAAAAAAGTTATCAAAATAGTCCAGCTTAAAAAAACATTATCTGATTAAAATTATACTTATTTAACAGGATAAATCAAGTGAAGTATGTATTTTTTTACTTCTTTATTTTTTCAATTTTTTCTTTGGCGAGTGAAACTAATTTTGTTTCAGATGGATAATTCCGAATAACTTTCTGGTATGCGAGTATTGCTTTATCGGTATCGCCGATTTCTAATTGGATATCGCCGACTGTAAGGTATGCGAGTGCCTGAATTTCAGAATTATTAGGGTGTGTTTCTATACAATTTTTTAACAATGTTAGTGCGTTTGAAACATCGCCCATTTTATGTAATACGGTTGCACCACCTATTTGAGCAAATCCTGTCTGCGTGTCAAACTCCTGATATTTTGTGATTACTTCTTCATATTTTAAGAGTGCTTCTGAATTTTTACCAAGTGTAGCATATGTATTGGCTTCGTAGATAAGCGATTTGGCGCAGTTCAATTTATCAGCAGGAAATTTTTCACGCAGTTTCTGTAGCAGTTTGATTTTTTCTTCCGGCTGGTTAAGTTGAGTTGCATAGTTCAGCAGGTCATCAGCAGATTTTTTCAATTTTTTTATACCAAAACCAACTGCAATGATTAAAACTAGAATTGTAATTGAAATTACAAACGGTTTGACAGAAATTTTATTTTTTGGTTTTTTCAATACTATTTTTTGGAGTTCAGGTTTCTGGGTAATTACAGAAAGGTCAGTGATTACATTTTTTATATTCTGGTATCTCAATCTAATATCTGTTTGCAGCATGTTTTCAATAATTCTATCAAACCGCTTATCAAGTTGCGGAACTATTTCTGACGGCATTGCAAACTTACCGACGGGCAGCTGTCCTGTTAGCATCTCATAAAAAATCACGCCTAAAGAATAGATATCTGAGCGATGGTCAACATTTGCGGATATACGTTGTTCAGGTGACATATAGTTATATGTTCCCATCACAACATTGGCACCGGTGATATTTAAGTGCGGTGCGATACCAACAAGTCCAGCCAATCCGAAATCAACAATTTTTATATTTTTATCAAGGTCAATCAAGATATTTTCCGGTTTCAGGTCTCTGTGAACGATATTTTTTTGATGGGCATATTCTAACGCATTGCAGGTAGTGGTAATGATTCTCAATATTTCCTGTAATGGTAATTTGCCGGTATTTAATTCTTTTCGTAAATCATATCCTTCAACAAACTCCATTATAAAGTAGTAGGTATGCTCAAAATGGCCTTTATCAAAGACAGCAGTGATATTAGGATGTTTAAGTCCTGCTAGAATGAGTGCTTCCTTGTCAAATCGCTGCAAAAAATTTTCATCTTGTGAAAGTCCTTCTGGTAAAACTTTGATTGCTACGGTTCTTTTAAGTGAGATTTGAATTGCTTTATATATATATCCCATTCCACCGTGTCCAATTTCTGCGACTATTTGGTAGCCGGGAACATTGTGTCTCGGTTTGAGTGATGCGATAACTGTTTTCTGTTGGTCTGTTTGCTGTGATGATATTGCTTGCTGTTGGGATAGCAAAACAGTTGTTGTCTCAAAATTAGCGCCGCATTTTTTGCATCTGGCTTTTTGCCCGATGCTAAAATCTGGAATATCATTTTGTGTTCCGCAGTAAGGGCATTTTATATACATAAAAGATTACAAATTAACCCGAACAAGTTCGGGACTCAAATATGGAATCCTCAACTTGTTGAGGACCAGATAAACCACTGAAGTCACAGAAGACACTGAAACTTCTTTTGACGGGCTTAACAGGATTTTAACTTCTGATTTTTATCAGTAGTTACTTTTCAAGCGTGCCTTAAAAATTTTTGATACGAATAACAAAAGTTTTAGAATTCGCACGACTCTCCAAGGTTGCTGAATGGTACGAAAAAGCCATTCTGTACCTGTGTTTATCATCCAGCGCGGTGCCCGTTTTAATTTTCCGGATAAAACATCAAAACTGCCGCCAATACCTATAGCGATTTTTACACCTAATTGTTCAAGATTTTTATGTATCCATTTTTCCTGAAACGGGATATTCAAGCCGACGAAAAGTATATCAGATTGGGTTGTTTTTATTTCTGAAATTATTTTTGGTTCATTCTGAAAGAAATAGCCATTATGGAATCCTGTGATTTTTAAATTTGGTAATTTTTTTTTAATTTTTTCAACAGCGGTTTGTATAATTTTTTCTTTCGCGCCAAGAAAAAAAACTGAATGGTTATGATTCTGCGCATAATCAAGCAGTCGCATCATAAAATCAATCCCTGGAATTTTTTGTTTAAGTGGTGTGCCTAAAAATTTAGAAGCCCAGCAGATACCGCTACTTTCAGGAATAATAACAGAAGCGGTCTCAAAAATTTTTTTAAGTTCTTCATCTTTTTGTGCCTGCAAAACCATAAGTGAGTTTGCAGTTATAATCTGGTGTGGGCTATTACTATCAGTTAGGAATCCGCTAATGATAGATACCGCATCATTCAAAGTGATATTGTCAATTCGTGTTGACAGTATTTTTATAGAATCACGCATTGATATTATTATACATAATTTTGATGGATTTGTAAAGCGAATTGGAGGTTGCACGCGGATTGGAGGACTTTTTTTATTAAGCGGTGGCGGGTACTTTTTCAAGTTCCATACGAACAGATATGATTTTGGAGATGCCGAGTTCTTCCATTGTTATACCGTAGAGTACATTTGCGACTTCCATTGTGCGTTTATTATGTGTGATTACAAGAAATTGGGAAGTTTGTGCAAATTCTTTTAGCAGCCGAGTAAATCTTAAAATATTCGCTTCATCAAGTTGACCATCAATCTCGTCAAGTACACAGAATGGTGCTGGTTTTATAAGATATATTGCGAACAGAATCGCAATTGCGGTAAGTGCACGTTCACCGCCTGAAAGCAATGATATATGCTGAAGTTTTTTCCCGGGTGGCTGTGCGATGATATCAATTCCTGATTCAAGCAGGTTACTTTCATCGGTAAATAACAAATCTGCTTCACCACCTTCAAAAAGCTGTGTAAATATTTTTCTAAAATTCTCACGAACGGTTACGAATGTTTTCTGAAAATTCTGACGGGTAGTCATATTTATTTTATTGATTGCGTTATATAAATCTTCACGCGCTTTTTCAAGGTCTTGTTTCTGTTTGATTAAAAAATTGTATCGTTGTTCAAGTTGCTCATATTCTTCAGGTGCTGCCAGATTTACCGCACCAAGTGTTTCAATTTTATTTTTAAGTTTAGATATGTCCTCATCAGAAATGGTAGTTTCCTGATAATTATTCATGGCATCTTCAATAGAAACCTGTTTCTCTTCTTTTAAGCGGTTCGCTATTTGTTTGATTTCCGATGAGGTTCCTGAAACGGCTCGTTCTAAAGTTCGTATTTCATCATTCGTTTTTTGCAACTGGCTTTTCAAATTTCTTAAGTTACTGTCAACATCCAACATTGTATTTTTGATTTCATTTCTTTGATATTCTATAGTTTTTAATATATCGTCTATTTCGTCTTTTGATACAATAATTTTGTTGATTTCGTCGGCTGAATTCTTAATTATCTTTTCGTATTCATCAATTTTTATTGTTGACTCAGTTATCCGTTTTTTTGCCTTTTCAATTTTTACAGATATTGATGTTATATTTGGCAAGATATTTTTTATTTTTTCTTTTAAGTGTTCAACCTCTTTACTTTTTACCGAAAAATCAATAGTACTGTCTGTTATGTTATGGTTAATTTTATCAAGATTCTGTTGCTGCTGGCGAAGTTTATCCAGCATCGCGGTCAATTTATTATTAAGCGCAGTTTCCTTTTCCTTTTGGGAAGTTATCTGATGGCTATTTGCGATGATAGTACTTTCTATTTTTTTCCTCTGTTTCTCAAGTTCTTCATATTCGGCTAACAAAACAGCAATAAAACTTTCAGCTGTTTTTAGTGATTCTTCAGCAGATATGAGTTCTGTTTTTAAAGGCATTAATTCATTCCGGTTTGTTTCTATTTTATCAGAATCTTTTTTTAAGTTTGTCTCGGTTGTAGCAATTTCGTTTTGATAGTTTTTTATTAATGCTTCCATTTTTTCAATTTCGCTATTAAGATCTTTGATTTCCTTTTGGAAATGTCCAATTTCAGAAAATGTTCCCAGTGTTTTTTTGATATCCTTCCCACTCTTTTTTCTGTTTCCTCCACCTTGAATCAAACCGCGGTTGTAAATACTCCCATTTTTAAGTATTGCATTATCCAGCAGAAACTCAACTACTTTTTTAAACTTTTCATCGCAATGGACGAGGTCGGATATTTTTTTGCCAGAAAAGACAGACTGTTGAGTAAATTGCATTTTACTGATTTCTGAAAGTATTAAAAATGTCGCCCAGCCTAAATTTTCTTTTCTAAGCCAATTGATTATTTCTTCTGCTGTTTCTACGGTATCTACGATAATGTAGTTGCTTTTCTCACCTAATGCTGACTGAATGATATGTATGTTTTCAGCAGAGACAGAGACAATTTCACTGACAGTTCCAAGTATTTTGTCTTTGAATAATTCTTTTATTTTTGAATATAGTGCATGGTTTGAATTGCTGATGAGTATTTCTAACTGTGCGTTCAGTTGTGCCAGTAGTTCTTTTTTTGTCAAAAGTTCAGTTTGTTTTTTTTCAATTTCTATCCTAATTTTGTTTAGTTTTAATGTTTCGGTTTCTACGATTTTTCTTTTTTCGTCTATTTTTGAGTTAAGCAGCGTTAACTTTTTAATTAATTCATTAACAAGTTTTTCTTTGTCAGATTTTTGTGAGATTGTTTCTTTTCTTTGGTTTTCTAATTTTGTAATGCGCTGATTTACATCTTTCAGGAATGTTTCGTCTGAAATGTTCTTATTATGGGATTCCGCCAGTTCTTTTGCAGTATTAAAAATTTCCTGCCTTACGGTTTCTATCTCGTTTGTTATCTGTGTAATTTCTGTTTCCAGTTTGTTTTTTTCGGCTGTTTTTTGAGCAACTGTTTCCGCTAATGTTGGAATAATTTTTTCAGATTCTTCCAATTTTCTTTTTGTATTTTTGTCTTCGGTTGAATAACTGTTAAGCGCATCCTGTCCTTGTTGAATTTCTGTTTCTGCTTCTATATTGCGGTTAAGCAAATCCGATTTTCCTGTTTCTGCTGTTTGTATTCGTTCTTTTAATATCTGTATTGCTGAATCAATTTTGCTTGCTTCAGTCCGTTTTGAGATGAGTTCATCTTCCTTAGATGTTAAAGCAAGTTTTAATTCGGAATATTTTGCTTCCAGTTTATCTATTTCAATTGAAAGTTGTGATTGCTTTTCATTAATTATTTCCAGTTCTTTTTGTTTTGTCAGGTTCGTTTCTTTGATTTCAAGATATTTTTTTACGAGTGAATTGATCTCATAATTTTTTAATTCTGCAAGATATTTTTGGTATTGTCTTGCTTTTCGTGCCTGCGAGTCAAGTTTGCTTTTCTGGCTTTCAAGTTCAGTTAAAATATCGTTAAGCCGCAATAAATCCTGTCCAACCTTTTCTAATTTTTTAAGTGCTTCTTCTCGTTTGGCTTTGTATTTGGAAACTCCTGCTACTTCTTCAAACAAAAATCTGCGTTCTTCAGGTTTTGATTGTAAGATAAAATCTATTTTATTCTGCTCCATTATTGAGTATGATTCTGTTCCGATGCCGGTATCTAAAAACAGGTCTTTTATATCTCTCAGGCGAACTGGTGTTTTGTTCAAAAGATACTCTGACTCACCAGTACGAAACAGCCGCCGAGTAACGCTGATTTCGGAATAATCAATTGGCAAAACATTTTTAGAATTATCAAAATTCAGCGTTATTTCCGAGACTGATGTTGCTTTCCGTGCAGTGGTGCCATTAAATATTACATCTTCCATTTTGGTACCGCGTAACGATTTTGACGACTGCTCGCCGAGTACCCATTTCATTGCGTCAACGATATTCGTTTTACCACAACCATTCGGTCCAACAATCGCGGTAATCCCATCGCCAAATTCAAGTGATGTTTTGTCTGCGAATGATTTAAAACCATACAATTCTACTGATTTTAACTGCATTTTTCACCTTCCTTATTTTGTTTAATTTTACCAAATTAACATATTTTTTTACCATCTTTTAATATTATACACAAAAAAAAATTGTTGTCAAGTAAAAAATCAGTTATAGAAATTTTTTATTTTCAGAGTAAAACAAACAGGATAATTTCAAAACCGGTAATCCAGACCTTCTTTTTCTTTTCTTTGCATATTTTTCAGAACTGCAATTCCAATCTCAATATGTGAACCTGTATATTTTTCAAATACTTCTTTTGCAGTTTTTTTTGTTTTTATACCACCCTTTTTAAGCGGCAGGTCTGATATTAGCATCAAAGCGCCTATAGGTACATATTTAGAAAACCCGACGGTAAAAAGTGTTGCGCACTCCATATCAATTGCCTGTGCTCGTTCATCTGCCAAAATTTTTTTGAACGCCTCGTTAAATTCCCAGAACCGAACATTCGTTGTATGAATAACGCCTGTATGGTATTTTATCCCTCTTTTTTCCAACTCCTCACAGATAAATCTTTGAACCACAAAAGAACTTAACGATGGACACCGTTTGGGCATATACGCGTCCGAAGTTCCCTCACCTCGTATTGCGGCTACCGGATTAAAGAAATCGCCAACCTTGTATTCTGTTCTCAAGCCACCACATAGTCCTAACATCAGCACCGCTTTGGGTTTTGTGAATGACAACAATTCTACAATCAACGCTGCGGTTGGCGAGCCAACGCTGTAGTCAATGATTGAAATTTTCTCTTTTTTACAATGGCATGCTCTCATCACAGAACCCTGTTGGATTGATACTTTGAACTTTTGGGCAAAGATGTCCACATATAACTTAAAATTTGTAAGCAGAATATACGGCTGAAATTCGCTTGCTAAACTGCCCGTGTAGCGTTCCAATGTGCTTAATCCAACACGGTCTCGTGAATACTGGTCAATTTGCGCTAACGCATCTTTAGTAAGTTTTGGCTTTCTCATTTTTTTATATCTCCTGTAAATCAGTATACTTAATTTTCTAATTTTGAAATCTATTATCCTCTGGGATGATATTTTTTATGTTGCTGTTTCAGGAACTTTTTATCAATATGTGTATAAATCTGTGTTGTTGAAATTGATGAATGACCAAGCATTTCCTGTATTGTTCGCAGATCAGCGCCTCTTTCTAAAATATGTGAAGCAAAAGAATGTCTTAATATATGTGGTGAAATTTTTTTTATGATACCAACTTTTTGTGCATATTTTTTTATTATTTTCCAAACAGCGATTCTTGAGATTTTTTTTCCGGATGGATTCAGAAAAAGGAAATCGCCACCGGTTTTTTGCCGGATTGCAAGATAATTTTTTAATGCCATAACTGCTTTAGAACCAACAGGCACAATTCGTTCTTTTGAACCCTTGCCGAGGCATTTTACAAATCCGACATCCAGATTTACATCCGACGTTTTCAGTTCGGTCAGTTCCGACACACGCATTCCTGTTGCATACAATGTTTCTAAAATTGCTTTATCGCGGATTCCTTTTATTTTTGTTAAATTCGGTGCTTCAACTAATTTTTCTGTTTCTTCAATTGTTAAAGTATCTGGCAGATATTTTTCTAATTTTGGCGATTTTAACTGTGCGGCAGGATTTTGTTTAATGTGTTCTTCGGTAAACAAAAATTTATAAAAACCTTTGATTGCTTCCTGTTCACGAAAAATTGTTGATGTTGATTTTTTAGAAAGTTTCTGTTCCCATAGATAATCCATTATTTCTTCTTCTGTAACAGTTAAAATTGATAAGAAATGTTTTTCAAGATACGCAAAATAATTCTCAATATCCCGTTTATAGGCAAGTATTGTATTTTTAGCAAGTCCTTTTTCAACTGACAGATACGATAAAAAATCATTAAGAAGCCTTGGGGGGTTCATAGATTACTGCAAAAATGGATTAAATTTTAGTTCGTTGTCCACTGTAGTATCAAGCCCATGTCCTGGATGAATCTGCGTCGCTTTTGGCAGTACCAGAATTTTGGTTTTAATTGAGTTTAAAAGTTGTTCTAAATTTCCACCACCTAAATCGGTTCGTCCGATTGACGAAGCAAAAATCGTATCACCCGAAAACAGATGATTCTCAATAAGAATACAGATACTGTCCTGTGTATGTCCGGGTGTAAAAAAGAATTTTAATTTAAGTGTCCCAATTTTTTTTGTTTCACCTTCTTTTTCAGGATAAAAGGTTTCTATTCTTAGTTTTTCTTTAGTCTTTTCGTTAGCGCCTGTATGGTCTGGGTGGCTATGCGTATTTATTATTTTCAATGGGTTTAATTTTGTTTTCTCAATTACTGCTAAAATTTTTTCTGCTTCATCGCCTGGGTCAATAATTACAGCATCTCTTGTTTTGTCGTCAAAAACAATATAACAGTTTGTTTCAAGACAACCAACTATAAGTTTTATTAATTTCATAAAAAAGTTGCAAGATTATATTTGTAATAATACCGCAAGTAATATCATCGGCAAGTATTCCAAAACTACCAGGATATTTCTGGAAAGATTTTATAAAAAATGGTTTTCTTATATCAAAAAACCTGAACAGAATTATGCCTGAAATTAGAGTTAAAATTGTTTTTGGCAAAATCGCAACCGCAAAAAAATAACCAACCATTTCATCAATAACTATTCTTTGGTCATCTTTTATGTTGAATATTTTTTCCGCTTTACCACATACTAAAAATGCTATTATGACTATAAAAAAACTGACAAAATAAAAAATTTTTGATGGCTTTGCATACCACCAAATTGCGGATGCAAAGAGTGTTGCAAAAGTTCCCGGCGCTTTTGGAATGTATCCAGTAAAAAAACCAGTTGCCAAAAATTTTATTAAAAAGTTCATATTATTTTTCAGAAAAAAGATATTTATACTTAAAGATATAACTTAATCCTGAAATCAGTGTGAGTATAGTTGTGATAAACATCAGTACAAAAGGCATAAGTTTAAGAATAGGAATTGTATGTGGGTCTATGTGGAAGAAATCCTTTAACAACGAATTGATACATATAATAACCAGAATTACAATAATTGTTATCATTTGCGAAGTTGTTTTGAACTTACCTGGGAGTGCAGCCGAGATAACTATATTTTTTGTTGCAGCAAGTAAACGCAAACCGGTTATTATAAACTCTCTTGAAATTATTGCAATTACCATCCATGGCGGGATTGATAAGTCCTTGATTTCTACAAACGAGATGAAAGCGGCTAAAACAAGTAATTTATCAGCAAGTGGGTCCATAAATTTGCCAAAATCGGTTACTGTTTTGTATTTTCTTGCAAGGTATCCATCAACTGTATCAGTAATTGAAGCAACTATAAAAATTATTAGTGAAATCAACCGTGCATAAAAACTTTCACTCATCATAAATAAGATAAAGACAGGCACAAGTGAAATTCTTACAAATGTAATTCTGTTTGCGATATTCATGGTAGTTTTATCTCGCCGACAAGTTTGCCTTTTGGAAGTTCTACAGGCATTCCATTTAGTGATACAGTCAATCCAGACAAATTCCCTATTCGGAGACTAAATTGTTCGGTTGACTCAAAAGTTTTTACTGTATTCGGTGGCAATATCCCTTCAAAAATTGGATTTTCGCCTTCTTTTATTCTAATCCATACATTTTCAGTAGTCTGGATTTCCAGCAGATTTTTTTTGACTGGCTGTTGTGCTGTTACTTCGGTTTTTGGTGACTTTATAAACACCGAAATAATTTTGATAATACCAAACATCAGCATAATTGAACATATCGTAATTACAGCAGGCACAATTTTTATCTTAAAAATTTTACGGGAAGGTGCATCTTTTATCTTTATAGTTGTGATTGGTACTGGTATTTTTTTAGTATTAGATTTTTTATATTCAGCAACAAGTTCGTCAGGTTTAAGCTCTAAAATACTGGAATAATTTCTTAAAAAACCAGTTATCATAACTTCTGTTGGGATATCAGAAAATCTATTTTCTTCAAGTGCCTGAAGATATTTTATACTAATCAATGTCTTTGCAGATATATCTTCAACAGATAAACCCAAATCCTGTCGTTTCTCTCGGAGTTTAGCGCCTATATCCATAAATACACGCTGATTACCACTGATTTACAACGCTGATTACCGCTGATGTTATCTGTGTTCATCTGTGCTTTTTATCTGCGGTCATCTGCGTTTTTTCAGAATGGAAATGTGATTATTTGTGTTCCTTTAGGAATTTTGAATTTGAAAATAGAATCTTTGATATTTTTATTTATTTTAACATCAGATATTGTTACAGTTGATACAACCGTATCCGTCTTGATTTCCGTTTTTTCGCATAGATATGTTTCTTTAGAAATCCAGAGTTGGATTTTTGTGTTTTGCAATTGTTTTTCTTTGAGTTCCAGAACAAGTACATAATACTTCTCTTCGTCATCCAAAAGTGAAATGTTATAATTTTTTGTAAGCCCTGTTATAGTTGACGAGAAATTAAAGATACCTTTGGGAAAGTTGCCAGTCTCAGATAACGATTCCCAATCATCAATTATAACCTGATTAAATTCTTTCTGGTAAAAAAATACTTTTTTGCCGTCGGATATTACAACTTGTTTTTCCGGTTTTGAGTGCTCAATTTTGAACATATCCGGTTTCTTAAATACTGCTGTGCCTGTAATGGCTGATTTCTCCTGAGTTATTGTTACCAGAATTTCTTGTATGAACGAAAACGAAACATCAGCAATTTTTGAGTCCGCTTCATCCATTTTTTTTAGTATTTCGTCAAACATAGCAGAGTAAAGACAGGAAATAAAGTAATAAGGTAATACGGTAATAAGTAAAACCAATTGCCAAGTTCTGTGGTTGTTTTGCACTTTGTTCTGTGTTTGTTCCGCGTTTTTCATAACTTGCCTTCTTTGCTGAAAAATTCTTCTATTTTGTCGGTAAGAATTTCCCAACTTTTTGCACCTTCCGGTTTTCTTATGAAGCCACCAACTTCTAAACGGCTTAAAATATCTGCGGCTTTATTACCAAAATTTGCACCTTCTTTTAGTAACTCATATGAGACCCGTTTTCTTTCCAGAATAAATTTTAATGCCCGTAATAAATCATTCATAGATTCGTCGGACATTTCTTTTTTTTCAGACGCTTCTATTACTTCAAAAATATCCTCGTAATCCGGTTTCGTTTGTTTTTTGACAAATTTTACAACTCTTTCTACTTCTTTCAGAGAGACAAAACAACCCTGTAGTCGGGTAGGTTTTGGACTGGCTACAGGTAGGTAAAGCATATCACCGCGTCCGAGTAAATCCTCAGCACCTTTGATATCAAGTATCACGCGAGAATCGGTTTGTGAAAGCACCTGGAATGCAATCCGAGCAGGCAGATTTGCCTTGATTACGCCGGTGATAACATCTACTGACGGTCGCTGTGTTGCAAGCACCAGATGAATCCCAACAGCCCGACCCATCTGTGCAAGTCGCTGAATATTCTCTTCAACCTCGCGTGATGCTACAAGCATTAAATCAGCCAGTTCATCAATCACAACGACGATATAATATGTTTTCTTCCCGACACCTTCTTTTTCAATTCGTTTGTTATAGCCGTCAATATCCCGTACTGTTTTTTTAGCAAACTCTTTGTATCTGAAATCCATCACTTTTACTAATAGTCCAAGCGATTTTGCTGCTTCTTTTGCGTCGGTAATTACGGATGCTTTATCCGCTTTTTTACCGGGCTCATAAATATGCGGGATACCATCATAGACGGGCAGTTCAAGCCGTTTCGGGTCAATCAGCAAAAGTTTTAGTTCGTCAGGTTTTGCTTTGAACAGTAACGACATTACAATTGAATTAAGGCAAACCGATTTCCCACTGCCGGTTGCACCTGCGATTAAAATATGTGGCATTGGCGATAGGTCATCTACGAACGGCTCGCCTGCAGTTGTTTTACCAAGTGCAAATGTTAGAAGTGATTTTGAATTCCTAAATTTTTGAGAAGTAATAACATCTTTCAATCCGACAATTGCTTGATTAGGATTCGGGATTTCTATACCGACGGCAGATTTTCCAGGTATAGGCGCCAAAACCCGTATTGATTCTGCTTTCATTGCGAGCGAAATATCTTTAGAAAGATTTTCTATTGAGTTGACTTTTGTCCCGGGTGCAAGTTCAATATCGTATCTTGTGATTACAGGACCCGGGTTTATGGATTCAATTTTTGCCGAGATATCAAAATCAGCAAGTGTTTTTATAAGTTTATCAGCACAACTTCGCAGGTTGTTTTCTGCAATCTGGGTTTCAACTTTTTCCGGCTCGTCTAAAAGTTCATATGATGGCAGTTCATACTGGGCTGGTTTAGGTGCGGGAGTTGCAGGTATTTGTAATTTCGGGATTCCAGTTTTTTTATCTTTTGGTATCGGTTTTATCAGAACATCTTTTATCGGGGGTTGTTTTACCTCTTTTTTTTCCGTCGCTTCTATTATTACTGGTGGTTTAGGAACAATGACTTTGGGTAATTCCTGCGGTTTTTCTTCAACTTCTGATAATACTTCCCCTCTTTCCCCTCCCTCCCTTTTTTTCTTTTTTCTTGGCTTGATAAGTTTAGCAAAAAAGTTAACCAAATCCTCAAATGAAATACCAGTTGTAAGAAGCATTGATACAACAAAAATCCCTATTGTGACCACCAATCCACCAAAATCGCCGATGATTTTTTTTATACCGATTTCCGAATATTTTCCGATAAATCCGCCAAAGTTTTCAGTTGGCTTATCGCCAGTTGCAAACGAAAGAATCGTGCATATTGCCCAGATTATTAGAATATCAGGCACGAGTTTAGAATATACGAATTGGAGTTTTTTGTTAAATGTCAATTTTATTCCAAGCCATATAACAACCAGCGGAAAAATATAAGATGCTTTCCCGAAAATGATAAGCAGATATTTTTTTACAAACGGGCCTACAACTCCGGATTGCTGTGGAAAAAACAGAAACCAGATAAAAAGTATACTCAAAATTATCAATATCAATCCGATAATATCTTTTCGTTTCATAAAAATATCAAACCCAGGATTCCAACTATCAAGAGATAATATGAAAAAATATGGAATTTCCTGACAGTTAAAGTTTTTGCTAATATATAAAGCGCTAAAAGGCCTGAAAACATAGCGATGAATCCGCCTGTAAAGATGTTTATATTAATATCAATACTTTTAAGTTCAAGTAGTCCTGCGCCGAGAATTGCGGGGATTGACAAAAGCATTGAATATCTGAACGCCCAAAGTCGGTTGAAGCCAAGCAAAAGCGCTGCTGCGATTGTCATTCCCGAGCGTGAAATACCGGGCATTATAGCCAGCCCTTGAACTGTTCCGATAATAAAAAAATCGGTTATTTTAGTTGAATCGCAACTTTTATCAAAAACATCCGATTTAGAAAATTTTGATGCCAGCCAAATAACAAAAGCGGATACAAGCCACATTACCGATACAGTTCTGGGCTGTGAGAATTGTTTCTCAAAAAAATCTTTGAATACCAAACCAATAATTGCAGTTGGGATAGAGCCAATTAAAATTCCGACAAAAACTTTTCTACCGCCTGAACTTTTTCTAAAGATACCTTTTATGACTTCTGTAACATCGGTTCTAAAAAAAACCAGAACTGCGAGAAGCGTCGCAAAATGCAAAAATATATCAAATTCTATTTGTTCGCTTACCTTTAGCAGTTTCTGGAATACTACAAGATGTCCGCTGGAAGATACAGGAAGAAATTCGGTAAGTCCCTGAAGGAACCCGAGTAAACCTGATTCAAAAAATGTCATTATATCTTATTTTTTCAGCGATAATTTGTAGCCTTTAGCATATTCAACAATATTGACTTTGTTTTCACGAGCAAGCCAGCCGATACCCATATACAGTGTTGTATTGGTAACGCCAAGCGCTGATTTTAGTTTCAACGCGGTCACTTCACCGTTTTTGTCAAGATAATGCCAAATCTTGCCTGCTATTACGCCAATTTCATGTGTCATAAAATTCACCTCCCTTAACGACAAATTCCAAATCCCAAATCCCAAATCCTAAATTTTCAATTAGACCATTTGCTCTAATTGAAAAACCAAAATTTACCGACGAGCAAACTCAAAATGTAAGCATTTGCTTACATTTATTCTTCAGGTTTTACCAGAAAAAGTGCTTCGTTTACTGATACAATTTTTCCGTTTGTTGTAAGTATCTTTACAATCCTATATTTTGCATCCGATTTGATTTCATTCATCACTTTCATTGCCTCAATTATACAGATTGTTGCGCCTTCTTCAACAATATCACCGACGGCAACGAAAGGGGGTGCGCCATGCTTACTGGATAAATAAAAAGTACCTGATAGCGGTGATTTTATACTGATAGTATCTGCTAATTCTACCGCACTTTCAGCCCTTGCTGGTTTTATCTTCGGTGCTGGTAGAGTTGGTTCAGTTTTTCGCTTTATATGAAATCTGGTACTATTAACTTCAAAATCAATCTCTGCAAGCCCTTCCGCTTTCATAAACTGATATGCAGAAAGGATTTCGTCTATTTCTTGTATCTGTTTTATTTTCTTGCCATTTCGCGTAATGCCTGTTTCCGAGAGAGATTGATTCTGTTTTGTTTGTCTATTTCCATTACTTTCACCCATATTTCGTCACCTACATTGACTACATCTTCCACTTTTTCAATTCGTTGTTCGTTTAATTGTGAGATATGAACAAGTCCATCCTTGCCGGGCAGTATTTCTACAAATGCACCAAAGTTGGTGGTTGACACAACCTTCCCTTTATAAATTTTGCCTACCTCTACATCAGCGGTAAAATACTCTATCATCTGTTTAGCAAGATTCAGTGCCTTTTCAGTTTCAGCCGAGATAAAGATTCTACCATCATCTTCAACATCTATTTCGGCACCGGTTTCCTGGATAATTTTTCGGATAGTTTTTCCGCCTGTGCCTATCACATCTTTTATTTTTGAGATATTGATTGTAAGCATCGTCATTTTAGGCGCATAGTCGGATAGTTCGTTTCTGGGTTGAGAAATCACTTTATTCATAATATTAATAATTTTCAACCGGGCAGTTTTTGCTTTATAAAGTGCCTCTTCAAGAATCTTCAGACCGATTGCTTCAATTTTAATATCCATCTGAATACCGGTAATCCCGTTTCGTGTTCCTGCAACTTTTAAGTCCATATCGCCGTAATGGTCTTCAAGCCCTTGAATATCAGTCAGGATTACATATTTATTTCTTTCCTCGGTATCGGTCATAAGCCCCATTGCTATACCAGCAACCGCTTCTTTGACTGGGATACCGGCATCCATCAATGCAAGTGAGCCACCACAGACAGTTGCCATTGACGACGAACCATTTGATTCCAGAATATCTGAAACGATTCTGATTGCATATGGAAAAGCTTCTTCTGATGGTAAAATCTTTTCTAACGATTTTTCAGCAAGCGCACCATGTCCAATTTCTCTTCTACCGGGACCTCTTTCCGGCTTGACTTCGCCGACGGCAAATGATGGGAAATTGTAATGCAGCATAAATCTTTTTTTGTATTCACCTTCTAATTCATCCATTATCTGCATATCATGCGGGGTACCTAGTGTGACGGTTGCAAGTGCCTGTGTCTGTCCACGGGTAAAAATTGCCGAACCGTGTGTTCTCGGCAGCACGTCAATTTTACAGTCAATCGGTCTTATTTCATCCGGTTGTCTGCCATCTGACCGTATCCCTTGCGATACTATCATAAACCGTGCCGATTTTTCTATCAGTTCTTCAATAATCTTTTCAGCATCGTTTTCTTTTTCAGGCTCAGCAATTTTTGAGTTCAACTCTGTTTTTAACTCGTCTAATTTTTTTTCACGCTCTTTTTTGTCGTGGATTCTAACTATCGTATCAATTGTTTCTTTATATTCTTTTATGATTTCTGGTTTGAGTGTTTTGTCAGGTTTTACTGGTTCAAAATTTTTTTTCTGTGAGTTTAAGAATACTTTTTGTTTCTCTATCAACGATGGAATATATTTAAGACCGAAATTGATTGCTGAAATAAGTGTTGCTTCATCTATTTCATTCGGACCTCCTTCTAACATCACAACACCTTTTTCAGTTGCTGATATAAGTAAATCAATATCCGAGAAATTCATCTGGGAACAGGTTGGGTTGATTACAAAATTGCTGTTTATTCTGCCAACTTTTACCGCTGCAACAGGCGTTATAAACGGCACATCAGATTGCAAAAGTGCTGCGGCGGCGCCGATAACTGATAAAACATCCGAATCGTTTTCTAAATCACACGATAGCAATGTAATAGTAACCTGTGTTTCGCAGTTATAGCCGTCGGGGAATAGCGGTCTTATGGTTCTATCAACGATACGGGATATAAGTATTTCTTTTTCACGTGGTCTGCCTTCTCGTTTAAAAAATCCGCCGGGAATTTTGCCCGCAGCATATGTTCGTTCTCGGTAATCAACTGTTAAAGGCAGGAAATCATTTTCTTCTCTTGGTGAAGTCGCATTTACCGTCGCTAAAATCACAGTATCGCCACATTGAACTGTTACTGCGGCTGAAGATTGTTTTGCTAATTCGCCTGTTTTCAGAATGAGCGTTTTACTATCAATATCAATTTTAGTATCAATCATTTTCGGATGTCCAGTTTTTCAATAAGTTCTGTGTAACCTTTTGGATTTATTTTTTTTAAGTAGTTTAAGAGTTGTCTTCGTTTACTGACAAGCATCAAAAGTCCTCTGCGGGATGCATGGTCTTTTGGATATTTTTTGAAATGTCCTTCTGTAAGTTGATTGATTCGTTCTGTCATCAATGCAACCTGAACATTTGGAGAACCAGTATCTGTAGAATGCAGTCCATAACTTTCAATAATCTTCTTCTTTTCTGTTTTAGTAATCATTGTTTTACCTCCGCATTCATTGACTTATAATATTATACTAATAAAAAAATAAAAAACAAGTAAAAAAAATTCTAACAATCTAAAACTCTATATTCGGTCTAAACAGGATTTGAAAATTTTCTGTATCTGATGTTCTTTTTAATGGCCCTATATATTTTTCTGTGCCTTCCCACAGAAAACCGGCATTTAGACAAACGACTATTTTTGGTTTTTTTAATGGATATTTTTTGCCAACCAAAAAATAGTGTCTGATGATGCCACCATTTTTTACATCAGCATCAAAAATATATTCAAAATTACTGTTTGTGAATACAGATTGTTTAGTAGTGCCTCTATCGGTTCTACTGCGTCGGACAGAAAAATACAGGACATCTTTAATGTAGCTATTATTGTGTAGTTTTGTGCCGATTCTGAAACTCCAGTCCATTTTTTTTCCAGGAGTTATTCGTTCGCCTTTTACTTTTAGTTCTGTTTCCAGCCAGTTATCGGTTATAAGTTCATTGTCTTTGATATGATAATTGCCGCCACTTACAAGTGCTCCGACATATCCTTTACCGTCTGTATTTTTTGCAGATGCCGGCTTAAAACTTACAACATTACCTAAAAATACTGAAACAGCATATGGCTCTTCAAAACCTGCTGTTACACTTTTGATAATATTTATACTTTTTGTAAGAGTCATTTTCTCGTAAAAATCCAGAAACTGTTTTTTTATAAATACACCAGCACAAGGCATCGGGTAAGTGCTTAACTCAAATACTAAAAAGCACAGCTTTGGTGTAGCAAACAGTTTTTTGTAGATATTAAGTTCGTTTGTTTCTGAGAGATAAGGTATCGGTGTTTTTGTTAGGGATAGATAGTAATCAAACGATGTATAATATGCATCAAGTTCTAATTCAATTTCTTGATTGCCCTTATTGATTTGTTTTTGGTAGATTGGTTTAGCAATAAGTTCTGAGATATTAAATAATACTAACCACAGATAACTACATACAAATCCCGTTAGAAAAAATTTTCTAACCCAGTTGAATCCCCAAATAAAACTCATACTTTTTCAGTATTGATATTTGTTTCCTTTTTAGACATTGTACATTTACCTTCAAAAACTGCACCCTCATGTATGGAAAGTGTTTGGGCTTGTATATCGCCAAACACCTTCGCAGTTGAAAGAAGTTCCAGATTGTTTGATGCAACGACATTACCTGAAATCTCACCGCCGACAACTACTGACTCGGCTGTTAAATCACCTTTAACCTTTCCTGTTTTGCCGATAACCACACCTTCAGCCTCTAATATATGGCCTTCAATAACCCCATCAAGCCGAATAGTACCTTCGGATGAAATGTCGCCTTTCACTGTCGCACCTTCCGCAATAATCGTTTCAATTTTTCCTATTGTTTCTTTTTTCCAAAACATTTTTTACCTCCTAGTTAATAGGACGCAGATTTTCGCAGAAAAAACAGATTTAAAATTTATATTTTTATAATCTTCGTAATCTGCGTACATCTGCGTCCAAAAAAGGAAATTCCTAGACTATCAAGTTACTTCTCAATTATTAACAGGGTATCGTTGACTATTTTTTTATCAATATTCCAGTCGTTTACCGGCATATTTTTTAAGACAGGTATGTCTAAGAAATATACGGGAACTTTTTTAATTATATGCGGATATTTTTGAAGTTCCGGATTGTCTATTATTCTTCGGTAACCGTTATACAAATCGGGATATTTTTTGAATTCAACCGTAGCGTTTTTTTTTATGATTTTATTCACTTTGTAATATATTTCCAGTTTGGTTCCACCTCTGATATAATCATAAAGTTCTTCTATATCCTCTTTAAGTAATGCGATACAACTCCCTCGGCGTGTGCCTCCAATAAGTTTTCTTTTCTCCTGCGATAATCCGTGAATACAAATCGGACCCCAGAAATGCATCTTCCTCGTTCCCATTGGATTGTTTTCGCCAGACGGAAAAGAATCGGCAATTTTTTTATACGGGGAACCGTCTATGGGTCTGTATGGAGCATTTTTCATTTTCCAATCAATTGTAAATATACCCTCAACAGTAGGAAGTCCGCGGCATCCGACACTTATTTTATATTTCTTAATTATTTCTATATCTTTACAGGCAAAAAGTTCATATGAAGGGATATTGACTACAAGCCGGTTTATTTCGTTTAACTGGTTATCTTCTTTTTCAGTAAGGACAACTACACCGGGCAGTTTTTCTAAAAGTTTGTTTTCATCTACTAAAGTAGTTTCTGTTGAATTTAATAAAAAATTACAACAGGACAAAAAAATCAGAACAAAAACCAGTTTCATCTTAAAATTGCTTCTGTCAAATATCTTTTTGGATTGACTGCTATACCGTTTTTCCAGACCTCATAGTGAAGATGTGGAGCGGTTGCAATACCCGTAGAACCGACAAGTGCAATCGTCTGACCTCTTTTTACTTTTTGTCCTTGTTTGACAAGAATTTTATAACAATGCCCGTATCTCGTCATAAATCCATAGTTATGATTAAGCACTATCAATTTCCCGTAACCAGGCTGCCAATCTACTAATATCACTTTTCCATCCGCAGGTGCTTTTATCGGCGTACCTCTTTCTGCAGCGATATCAATAGCAAGATGTATCTCTCTATATTTTTTTACTGGGTGGATTCTGGGACCGAAACCGGAGGTTATTCTTCCATAGACAGGCCAGATGCAAGGTGTTGCACACCATCTGACTTTTTCATTTTTAATAAAGTCAACAGATTCGTTAAAACTTTTTTCAAGTTCTTGTGATTCTGATTTGAACGCAGCTATGTGCTGGTTAAATTCTTGCGGTGTAATAGCAAGTTTTTTTTCTGCAAGATACATAGTAATTCTTTCAAGTTCTGTAACGGTAGGCCCGCCTGATTGAATGATTGCTTTTTTGGTTTTAAGTTTTAGTATCTTTTTCAGTTCCCTGTCCATTTCTCTCAAATTATCAGCCATCTGCCGTGCTTGAAGCATCTCTTTTGCAAAATATTCCGTCTCTTTTGCAAGAATTTTGTTTTCCGTTTTCATCGCCCAGTAGTCAATCTGTTTGTGAATGATAAGCCCTGCCCAGCCGATAAATCCGACGAAAATAAGAAAAATCGTTACAATGAACTCTTTGGAAATATCAAGTGTAATCGGCTTAGATGTTGAGTGTGGAACAATCATTACTGTAAGCATTTTGTGTTTTGGTTTTTTCATTTTCATAATATCTCCCGTTAGTATGAATAACACCTGCCCGACTGGTCAGGCGTGCATTATGAATATTGAACAGTTCAGTTTTGCTGAAATTTGTAGGCGTGAACTTGTAGCCGTGAATTTTCAATCCACGTTCCATCACGGTGATTAAAAACCTGTCCTCACAAATGTGGGGATTACCGACTACATATTCTACGAAACTTTAGTTTCGGTTAAAACCGAGCAATAGCAAAACTTACCTGTTACCGACCTGATGTTCGCCTCTATTTGTTGTCTCTATTTACGATATTAGTATAACGAAAATTTGTATTTTTGTCAAGAAAATTTATTGATTTTACTAAAAAAATTTGATATACTTATTAAATATGGAAATCTCAAAAGTGTATGAACCTAAAGAAGTTGAAAAAAAATGGTTGAATATCTGGGAAAAAAATAAACTCTATCACTCTGAACCAGACAACAATAAAAAACCATTCACTATTGTAATTCCACCGCCGAATGTAACCGGTTCGCTCCATATGGGACACGCACTTAACAATCTGCTACAGGATATAATTATTCGGTTCAAAAGGATGCATGGTTTTAATGTCTGCTGGGTTCCCGGCACTGACCACGGCGGTATCGCTACCCAAAATATAATGGAAAAGGAACTGAAAAAAGAAGACAAAAATCGTGACGATTTTACAAGAGACCAGTTTGTAAATATTATGCAAAGTTGGGCAATAGAAACAGGAAATACAATCATATCACAATTAAAAAAACTGGGCTGCTCTTGTGATTGGGATAGGTTATGTTTTACTATGGATGAGAAACGGTCTCGTGCGGTAAATTACGCATTTATAGAATTTTTCAATAAGGGACTAATTTACCGTGGAGAACGGATTGTGGACTGGTGTCCTCGTTGCGGGACTGCACTCAACGAAAGCGAAGTAGAACAGGAAGATGAAAAAGGTAAATTGTGGTATATAAAATATCCCTTAGAGGCAGCAATTAAGCGATTAAGCAATCAGCAATTAAGTGAAACCCAATCGCCAAATCGCCAAATCGCTAAATCGCCTGACTATATAACGGTGGCAACAACCAGACCTGAAACTATGCTCGGTGATACTGCAGTTGCTGTAAATCCAGCAGACGAACGATATAAAAATTATATCGGGCAAAATGTTGTTTTGCCACTTGTTAATAGAATAATTCCTGTAATTGCTGATGAAATTGTTGACCCAAAATTTGGCACCGGTGCAGTAAAGGTGACACCTGCACATGATAAAAATGATGCTGAAATTGCAAAAAGACATAATCTGGTTTTTATTCATGCAATTAACAAGGAAGCAAAAATAACATCTGAAATAAAAAATGATTTGTCTAAAAAAATTATTGCAAATTTTGATATACCAGAAGTAATCGGTAAGGATAGGTATGAAGCAAGAAAAATAATTTTAGAAAAGTTGAACGAAAAAAATCTGTTAGAAAAAGAAGAAAATTATATGCTGCCAATCACGAGATGTTACAGATGTGAAACACCAACAGAACCTTTAATCTCAAAACAGTGGTTTCTGAAAATGGCTAGAATGGCTAAAATGGCAGTTGAGGCGGCAAAAAAAGACGAGATAAAATTTTTTCCTGATAAATGGTTGAAACCGTATTTAATGTGGCTTGAAAATCTTAAGGACTGGTGTATTTCCCGTCAGATATGGTGGGGACATAGAATACCGCTGTGGTATTGCAAAAACTGCGTTAAAAAAATCGAGGATATTACACCGGATACAAATGGTGTGTATGCATCTGAAACAAAACCGAACAGATGTTCAGTTTGCGGAAAATCAGATTTCGTCCAGGATACTGATGTGCTGGATACATGGTTCTCGTCGGCACTCTGGCCTCTATCTGTTTTCGGCTGGCCTGAAAATACAGATAGGAGATATGAGATGGGAGATACGAGTAAAAAACTTTATCTCCAATCTCCAATTTCCAATCTCCAATCTGACTTATCATATTACTATCCTACATCAGTGCTTGTAACCGGTCACGAGATCCTGTATCTATGGGTTGCAAGAATGGTAATGATGGGACTGGAGTTCAAAAATCAGGTGCCTTATAGTAGTGTTTATATTCACGGGATTGTTCGCGACTCAAAAGGCAAAAAAATGTCAAAATCGCTTGGGAATGTTATTGACCCGTTAACTATTATGGAAAAATACGGTACAGATGCTTTAAGGTTTGCACTGGCATATCAGGCGGTTCCAGGTAGAGATATGCAAATTTCAGACGACAATTTTATAATGGCGCGGAATTTCTGTAATAAACTCTGGAATGTATCAAGGTTTGTTTTGATGAATTTAGGAACACAGATTACGCAGATAGAAAACGCAGATTACGCAGATTTGGAATTGACGGATAGATGGATTCTATCGGAACTAAATTTTACTGTAAAAAACATAAATGATACTATGGAAAATTATAATCCATCTGAAGCATGTCGTCTACTCTATGATTTTATCTGGTCTAAATACTGTGACTGGTATGTTGAGTTTTCAAAAACGCGGCTCTATGGAACCGACGAAAAATCTAAACTGACAGCACAGAAGGTTCATCTTAAAGTTCTTGAAAACATACTAAAACTTCTGCATCCAATAATGCCATTTATAACAGAAGAGATCTATCAAAATCTGCAATCTGTAATCTGTATTATGGTTTCTGAATACCCGAAACAGGAAACTTTTTTTGACTTAATTGCTCAGACTAAAATTCAGAAAATTATAGAAACAATTACATCTGTAAGAAATATTCGTTCTGTAATGAATATAAAACCCGCTGATATAGTTGATATACTCATAAAAACATTAGATGCATCAGAAAAAATTATTACTGAAAACAAACATTATATAAACTCACTGGCAAAAGTTGGTAAAATTGATTTCACAAAAAGCTCACAAAAACCAAAACATTCCGCTTCAGCAATCGTTGACGATATTGAAATTTTTGTTCTTTTAGAAGATAAAATTGATTTTGAGAAAGAAAAAAAACGGCTTAACACATATCTAACAAAAATGAATCAAGAATTAAAAACTTACGAAAACAAAATTGCTAATCGCAACTTTTTAGAAAAAGCAAATCCAATAGAAGTAGAACGGATAAAACAAAAATATCAGGAAACAAACGAGAAAAAAACTAAAATTGAGCAACTGCTTGATAATCTTGGAGAACAAAAATGAGAATTGATGGAAGAAGAAACGATGAATTACGAAAAATCAAAATCATAAGAAACTATCAGAAGTTTGCAGATGCTTCGTGTCTGATTGAATGCGGGAATACAAAAGTATTATGTGCAGCGACGATTCAAAAAACAGTACCACCACATTTGAAAGATACAGGCACAGGCTGGATTTCAGCAGAATATGCACTGCTACCGAGAGCAGGCGATCAGAGAACATCACGGCAACGTTCAATTTCAGCTGGACGAACTCAGGAAATTCAGCGGCTGATAGGTAGATGTCTCCGTGCGGTTACGGATTTGCCATCTATGGGTGAAAATTCTGTCTTGATTGACTGTGATGTGATACAGGCGGACGGTGGCACAAGAACAACCGCGATAAACGGCGCATTTATCACACTGCACGATACGTTAAACAAAATGAAAAATCAGCAACTTATAGAAAAAATACCGCTAAAAAAATATGTTGCTGCGGTTTCAGTTGGAATTGTTGAAAAAAAAATTCTTTTAGATTTATGTGCAAAAGAAGATAATGACGCGGATGTTGATATGAATATAGTAATGACGGAAGATGGCAGATTTGTTGAGATACAGGGCACTGGTGAAGAAGCAACTTTTTCAAACAATGACCTTGAAAAAATGTTGAAACTTGCTAAAAAGGGAATTTTAGAAATTGTAAAAATACAAAAAAATGTCATTAAAAAAATATAAGATAGCACTCGCTACACAGAACAAGGATAAAATCAGGGAAATCAAGAAAATTCTCGGCAAACGGTTTGAAATCATCAAATTAAAAAAATTTCCAAAAATAATAGAAAACGGAAAAACACTTAAAGAAAATGCAGTAAAGAAGTGTAAACAAATTAATGAATTAATTAATAAGTTAACGCTTGCTGACGATACAGGATTAGAAATTGAAGCACTTGATGGTAAACCCGGTGTATATTCCGCAAGATTTGCTGGAAAAAATTGTAGTTATGCTGATAACTATAATAAACTTCTAAAACTTTTAGCAAATGTTCCGTACAAAAAACGAAAAGCGCAATTCAGAACCGTTGTTGCAATGATTTTTCCGGATGGTAAATTGAAAACTGTTGAAGGCACCGTTTCAGGTTATATTACAAAAGAGCCCAAAGGTTCAAATGGTTTCGGTTATGACCCGGTTTTCTATTATCCAAAACTAAAAAAGACATTCGCACAACTTACAACTGAACAAAAAAACAAAGTGAGCCACAGAGCAATCGCATTCAGAAACGCAAAGGAACTAATACAAAAATGCTTCAAAGAAAACATATACGGATAAATATTTTGCTACTTGCTGAGGTGATAGAACCGTCAACAAACGAACTTATTACTCGTGGACGGTTCGTTGATTTAAGTGCTGGTGGCGCATTGTTAAAAAGCGACAAGCCGATAGAAAAAAATCATA
The DNA here is from genome assembly GCA_040757695.1 of Elusimicrobiota bacterium. Lineage (NCBI taxonomy): Bacteria > Pseudomonadati > Elusimicrobiota > Elusimicrobiota bacterium. The sequence goes on along the minus strand of JBFLWK010000008.1, from coordinate 32,151 downwards.
TTTATACTTTTAAGTTTGAGATTAAGGATAGATATAAATTTTCTTTTTATGGTGTAGCCAGTCATATAAAAGAAATCACTGCTGAACAAAAATGGCTTGCTGGGATACAATTTCAATGCACGCCTTTAGAAAAGGAAAAACTGGAAAGAATAGTTGATAATATCCGCAAAGGTAATTTTACAGAACTTGAAAAATTCGGCATCTATTGACAATTCATAATTTATAATTTATAATTTTAATAATTGGTTTTCGGGGCGTGGCGCAGTCGGTTTAGCGCGCTTGCTTTGGGAGCAAGAGGTCGTCGGTTCAAATCCGACCGCCCCGATAATAAATATAATATAATAAAATTTTAACTTTTTACCTTTAACTTTTTACTTTTGTTTGTTAGTGTCCCTGTAGCTCAGCAGGATAGAGCATCTGCCTTCTAAGCAGAGGGTCGGGCGTTCGAATCGCCCCAGGGACGCATAAAAACTACAATAAATTTTTAATTTTGCATTTTCAATTTTTAATTGTAGTTAATGGTGGGCGTAGCTCAACTGGTTAGAGCGCTTGGCTGTGGCCCATGAGGTTGCGGGTTCAAATCCCGTCGCTCACCCTGTTTAGGAACTGGTAATCGGTTATCAGTTTCAGTAATCAGTGACAAGAAAATTTTATACTTTCAGGGTAATGATTTTAGTTTTTCGTTGGAACTTTTGATAAGTTCTTTTTGGTTCAGGAATGTAGCGATGCGGATAATATCTGAAAGGTCTTTTTTCATTCGGTCTTTTAAGTCAAGTTTCTGGTTTATATCAAACGCTCGCTGAAAATACTGCAATGCTTCTTCATATCGTTTTAAGTTTTCTAGTGTAAGCCCGATAGTACTTAAAGCCATTGCGATATTATAGGAATCTTCCAATTGTTTATGTATTTTTAATACCGCTTCAAATAATTTTAATGCTTCTTCGGATTTATTCTGTTTTTGTAAAAGGTTACCTAAATTCAAGAGATTCACAGCAACACCTGACAGGTTAGATTCACTACGATTTAGTTTTTCTGCATTTTCAAAATACTTTTGTGCTTCCTCAAAATTGTTTAAGTCCATCTCACACATTCCCAAATTGTTGTTGATAAGTGCACACCGCATCATATCTTTTTGTTTCTCGCCCAATTTCAACGCCTCGTTATACATTTCTTTCGCTTTATTGTAGTCCGCTTTTTCGCTGTAAAGCCGACCGAGATTGTTCAGATTTGTAATAATTTCTGATGATAAATTATGTTTGCGGTTTATTTCTAACGCCTGCAAAAATTTTTCTTCTGCTTCATTCATCTTTCCTATTATAAGATATACTGTGCCGATGTTGTTATATGATATTGCGATCCCTGCCTGATTATCAAGTAACTGGTTTATCTCTAACGCTTTCTGGAAGAAAACAATCGCATTAGTGTAGTCGCCATTACGAAACAAATTTGTACCTTTTTCATTTAGTTCAATAACATCCTGATTCTTGCTGGTTTCTTTGATTTCTATCTTAGGCACACAGCCGGAAAAGGCAGGTAGAAGGTAAAAGGTAAAAGGTAAAAGGTAAAAAAACTTCCAAGTTCTGCGTCTGTTCTGCGTCTTATTCTGCGTCTGTTTTGTGTTCTTCATATCATTTCTTTTGATACGGATTATATGATTCACTCAAATCAATTGATGCTGATTTTTCCTGTTTAGCACTTTTGTCCTTAAAAAACTGTGATTGCATTATTGACCTTGAGATGGTACTCATGTTCGCAGTAGTTTCTTCCGCATGCTTAAATATACTGTCAAGTTTTCCTTCTTTAGTCAAGATTTTTTCGCTTAACAGACCTACATTTTTAGATATAACCTGAAAATTTTCTAAATTCGCGAATAGCGGGCCTGCAGGATCGTTTAACCGTTTTACTAATTCAGATACATTCACGAGAATACTATCCGTTACTGATTGAGGCATTACAGCCATTTTTTCGGATAGTATTTTTTTGCCTTCATCTGAGTCATATGAAATAATGTAGCCATTGTTCGCAATTGGTGTTGCATTGATATCGCCAGGAATTATCTCAAGTGTTTTAGAACCTAATATCGGCGAGATCAATCGTAATACAGAACCTTTTCGGATTCGTCTTGAATGTTCTTCATAGACGGCTATTTTTATTGCGATATTGTTGTTCCCATCCAACTTCATACTTTCTAACGTGCCGATTGGGAACCCGTTCATATTAATCGCCATACCTTTATTTAATCCATCTGCTGATTTACAAATTGAATAGAAATAGTATTTCCGGCTGAATATCCTTTTACCACGCGCAATCAAGACCAAACTTACCAGTATTAGAATTATACCTAATATAATAAATGCATTTACCGTTTTTTCAAATTTCTTAAATTTCTCAGGCATTTTTTATTCACCTCCGCCAATATTTTTTATGATTTCTTTTGCATTTGGCGCCAAACAGATATTCTCATACTTTCCGCAAACTGCAATTTTACCGTCTGCAAGTACCACAAATCTGTCTGTTAGTTCTGTCGCCCATTTTAAATTATTTGTTGTCATTACAATAGTAGTTTTATTATTTTTAATTTGTTCAAGGATTTGTTTTATAATATCTTTATGATAAAAATCTAAATTGCTCGTTGGCTCGTCCAGAAACAGATATTTTGGCGAATAAATAATAGCCCGTATAAGCGCAACAATTTTTTTCTGGCTGATATTCAATTCCGGTGGCAAACAATAGATATTTTTTTGTAAATCTGCCATATTAATCCAATTATCTATTTTATCAAATATTTCCTTTTCTGACAACCCTGTGTGATACCGTAACGGAAGCGCAATGTTATCATACACATTCAAATTACTGATTAATGCAATATCCTGAAACATAAAACCCATTCGTTGCCTGATTTTGTATTTCTGGTTTTTATTGGCTTTTGTAAAATTGAACCCGTCTATGTTCACACTGCCTGTCGTTGGCTCAGTCAACCCTGCCGCAATTTTAAGGAATGTCGTCTTCCCGGAACCTGAAAGCCCGATAATTGTTACTGTTTCATTCGCTGGAACTGTTAGATTTAATCCTTCAAATATCTTTTTGCCTGTATCAGATATTGTATAACTAACATTGTTTATTTCAAACATAGAATAGCACCGTTAGTAAGCCGTTAAAAATAAATAAGAACAATAGCGAATGCACAACTGATTTTGTTGCTGCACGCGGTACTTCTATCAGAGATAATTTTACATTCAGACCTTGATGAACCGCAATTATTGAGATAATAATCCCGAATCCGAGTGACTTAAAAAATGCGACTATTATATCAACAAAAGTAATCGCATTTATAAGATTATTAAATAAAATAGTGAATGCTGCGTCGGCTGTGATATTAGCAGCAAGAAAACCACCTAATATGCCGACGATATTAAAATAAAATGTTAATAAAACTATTGAAATACTCATCCCTAAAAGCCGTGGTATCAAAATATATTCCAGCGGGTCAATACCCATTGACTCCAGCGCTTCTATTTCATTTGCGACTGACATATTGCCGATTTCGGTTGCGATTGCGCTGGCAGAACGGCCTATTACAATCAGTGCGGTAAATATAGGTCCGAGTTCGCGTATAATCACCAATACCAAAATTTTACCGATATACTTTTCAGCACCCCATTTAGGCAGTTGCGTGATACTTTGAATAACAATCACCGCACCGAACAGAACCGCAACTGAACTGACTAAAAATAATGCCTGAATAGCGGTAAAATAAATCTGCTTTTTTGTAATTCCGGATATTATTCTATTATGTTCTTTTTTTTTCTGGCTAAAAAGTCCTGCTACATTTTTTACAATAAAAATCAGCAGTGTAGAAATTTCTGCAAAATAGTCAAGTACCGAAAAAATATAGTTCACAAAAAACTTTCGCATATTAAGTAATAGTATATCAAATAAATTCTTTTATGTCAACTAATTGACAATTGGTAAAAAATTTGTATACTAATATTATAATGGCGATTGAAAATCGCCGATTACAATTATGAGCAATTTATCGTTAAAACTGGAGGAACTGAAATGGATAATCAGCCGAATCAGAAAGAAACCAAGCATCTGAATGCTTGCGGAACTGGCAACACAGATCAATCTGGGTATTAAAACTGACAAACTGATTTCCTATATTCTCAGCCAGATTGTTGAGATATTGGAAGTTGAATCAGCAACTTTGTTTTATCTAGATGATACGAAACGAGCCCTTATCCCTAAGGTAGTCAGGGGACCTAAAAGTTTAGAACTTGAAGAGGCGTTTAAGAAATTAAAAATAATGATAGGACAGGGTATTGTTGGATGGTCTGCACAACTTGGCAAACCGGTGATTGTGAATGACCCGTATAGTCATCCTAAATTTTCTAAAGAGTTTGATATAATGACGGGCTATGTGACGAGAAATATACTTTGTGTACCACTTGAAGTAAAGAAGAAACTTCGCGGGATTATTGAAGCAGTAAATAAAAAAGGCAATGAAGATGGTGGGTTCACGGAAGCGGACTCTGCATTGTTACATACTGCCAGTGCGTTGATGGTGCTTGCGATTGAAAACGAGGAGACAGTAGAAAGTTTGCGTAAAACCAGTCATTTTTATGAGACAATAATTGAGAATATGTCCGGTGGATTTATATCAGTTGGGAATGATATGAAGATAATAAATTTCAACCCATCAGCACAGAACATAATTGGTATTTCTAAAACAACAGTGGTTGGTAAAAACTTCAAGGAGGTATTGACATCGTATCCAGCAATATGCAAAATACTGGCTGAAACATTATCACAGAAAAAGACAGTTGCTCGTCAAGAAACAGAGTTTAGCAAAATGAGTGGCGAGACGATAAGAATCGGTTATACTACAATCCTTATTAATGACAAATCAGGTGAGCAATTAGGTTGCAGTATGATTTTTCAGAGATTGACAGTATAACGCATATTGTTCCAATGCGGGTTTGGAATTTTATGGAACTGATAGTTGAAAGCGGTCTAAATAAAGGCGCAGTTTACAAATTAACGCAGAAAGAGACGAGTATTGGCAGGCATCTGACCAATACGATTGTGCTTAATAACGAGAAAGTATCACGAAACCATTCTGTAATTGAGCAACGGGCTGATAAATTTTTTATTAAAGATTTGGGTTCAACAAACGGCACATTCGTTAATAATCTTAAAGTATCGCCCTCTACCGAGCAGGAATTACATAACGGTGATTTTATATCAATAGGTAGTTTTGTTTTACGAGCAACTATGATTTCGGAAACTGAAAAGAAACTCGGAATAGCCCATGCGGTATTTACAACAATCGGAACTGTTGAGAACGCAAAAGGGCTAAATATCCAAATCAAAGAAGATGGTGATACAATTTCGCCAACTGCAACTATAATACGGTTCGCCAAACAGCAAGTTATTCCTGATATACGGACAGCAGGTGCACAGCAGCAGGACACAAAAGCATATCAGAAAGCACTCCAGAACCTTAAAACAATCTACGAAATAAACAATGCTATCAGTTCTATATTTGAGATTAACGAACTGCTGAATAAAATTATGGAGACGATATTCAGTATTATAAAAGCAGACCGTGGGTATATTCTGCTTGTTAATTCAGAAACAGGCGAATGGGAAATCCCTGTCAACAGGAAACGAATCCACGATGGCAGAACAGAAATCCCGACGGTTTCAAGAAGTATAATAAACAGAGTTTTATCAAATAGCGAGTCAATACTTACCTCGGATGCTGCAACTGATGATAGATTCTTAAAAGAGGGAACAGCAGGTCAGTCAATAGTAAGTTTTGGTATTTCATCTGTTATGTGTGTGCCATTAAAAACACAAGATAAAATTATCGGCGTAATAAATGTTGATACAAAAGGTACAAAAGGCACATTTACACAGGATGAACTTGAACTTTTATCTGCGATTGGCGATGTTGCCGGTGTTGCGATTCAAAATGCGCGGCTTGTTGAAAAAAATATCAAAATAACAAAAATGACTGCAATCGGGCAGACGGTTGCATGTCTATCGCATGATATAAAGAATATTCTTTTTGGCTTGGATGCGGGTGCGATGGTTGTAGAGATGGGCATAAAAAAGCATGAGATGTCCAGGATAGAAAACGGCTGGATTGCAGTAAAACGGTGCAAGGCTAAAATTGCGGATTTGGTACTGGATATGCTCAGTTTGTCAAAAGACCGCGAACCTTCTTTAGAAGAAGTGGATATAAAAAAATTTATAGATGAAATAATCACAATCGTTCAATCGCGTGCAGATGAAAAAAAAAGCCAGTTGAAATATCAGTATGCAGACCAACTGCCGACTATGTTTCTTGACAAAAAATCTATAGAACGTGCTGTCTTGAACCTTATTACCAATGCGATAGATGCGGTTGAAAAAAACAAAGGCGAGATAATTGTTTCAGCCGAGTTTGATACTACATCAGATTCGCTTGTCTTGAAAGTAACTGATAACGGCGCCGGGATACCTGCAGATAATCTCCCGCATATTTTTGAGCTGGATTTTTCAACAAAAGGTACAAAAGGAACCGGTATCGGGCTGGCAGTTGTAAAAAAAGTAATAACAGAACATAAAGGCACAATTGAAGTTGCTTCCGCTGTTAATGAAGGCACAACATTTACTATCCGACTGAAACGTCTTCCGAAATGAAAAAGTTTTTTTACCTTTTACCTTTTACCTTTTACCTTTTACCTTTTACCCGCCTTTACCCACAGGATAAAATTAAGATATTTTCTAAAGGCGAACTGGTAAACCAAATCGCAAGTATTAAGTTCTCACCTGACAACAGATATTTAGGTGTCGCTACAAACTACTGGGTTGAATTACGGGCTGCACAGACACTTCGGTTACTAAAAACTTTTGAAAACCATAAGTACTTGATTAAATCATTTGCATTCTCGCCCGACGGAAATATACTCGCGATCGGCTATACAGATGGTTCTATAAAATTATGGGATACCAATTTCAGTAAAGAATTAAGAGCACTCAAAGAACATACGAATGTTGTTACATCGCTGACGTTCTCGCCTAATAGTAAATATCTTGCATCAGGCGACTGGGGTGGCTGTATTTTTTTGTGGGATGTACATTTTGGTAAACGAATAAGAAACTATGTTAAACATCTAACACTTGTAACCTCGCTGGATTTTTCACCACGGGGCGATATGCTTGCATCCGCCTGTGCAGATAATTCAATTATTGTATGGAATGTAAAAGGCGAGAATATACTGTATACTATCCTTGACCATTTTTCAACCGTCTCCTGTATAAAATGGAACAAACAGGGTGATAAAATTTATTCGTCAAGTTGGGATAAGACAATTCAGATATGGGATATGCGGTTCAAAGCATCATCAGTTTTTGCACGATTGTCTGAATTTGTCAACTCTATCTCGCTGTCTGCAGACGAAGAAAAACTTGCCTGCGGGTTAGTTAATGGTACAGTTATTGTGTATAATACCGAAACCCGAAAGGTTATCAATACTTTTTCTACTTACGATAAAACACTGTTAGAGGTTGCATTCTCGCCGTCTGATAAACTGGTTTCAGCAGGTGATACAAATACTATATGTTCTCATAAACTGGAACGGCGGCTGTCAGAAGTGCCTGAGATTGGTTCGGATATATGGCTAAATATTGATATTGGCGATATTGGCGAACTGTTTGATATGCTGAAAGAAGCTGATACGGATAGAACATTTCTGGCAACTGAAAAAAAAGGGCTTATAAAATCAGACGATGGTAAAACTAACTGGCAGCGAATTGATGAAGGTATCAACGATGTGGTTGTATCTGTTGAGATGGATGCGAAAAAAACGCTTTATGTCGGCACTAAAACCAAAGGTATTTTTGAGACGAAAGATTTAGGCGCTACCTGGAAAGAAGATAACGATGGCTTGTTTGAAATTTCAAAAGGTATCTATCCTGAAATTTTTGATATTACAGTTCAGCCAAAAACTAATAAAAAATATGTTGCAACTGCTAATGGTATCTATAAAAAAGAGAAAAAATGGGATTCCGTCTCAAAAGAGGTAGTCCAACGGCTCTGTTTCAGTCCGAAAGAACCTAAAAAACTGTATGCAGGTAATAAAAAAGGCGGCTTGTTTCTGTCAAATGACGCCGGTAAAAGTTGGAATCTGTTAATCAAGGAAGAAGACGAGACCAAGCCCGTTCGTTCAATAGCGGTTGACCCGGATACTGCAAAAGTGTTTGTTGCACGAGGTGATGAAGGTATACTGGTTAGCGATGATGACAAACTGTTCAGAGCCAAAAATTATGGATTGCCAACACCTATCCCACCATTAAAAGTTCATTCTGTAAAAATCAACCCTAAAAATTCAAGCAACATTTTTGTCGCTACCGATAAAGGTGTGTTTGTTTCCCGCAACAGAGGCGATATATGGAAGGACTACAATGATGGATTAGAAATAGGCGCCGTGACAGCATCAGTAGAAAAAACAAAACCAAAATTTATCGCAATCAACAACAACGAAAAAATATCAGTTGCAACCGCTGGTGGTATAAGCAGTGAATCTGGCGGTCAAATTATATGCGGTGGGCTGTTTGAGGTAGGCAAGGTGCAGGACAAAAAAGTAATGAGCAGTATCAATTTTGAAATAGATAGCGCTGAAATACGCATTGATGCATTCCCTGTTTTGAATGAACTGCTTGATAAAATCCGAGCCAAAAAAAAGCCGTATATAGTGATACACGGACATACTGATAATACTGGCACTGACGAGTATAATCTGCAACTTTCATTAAATCGTGCACAGAGTGTAAAAAATTATTTTGTAGGTAACGTGATTGCTGCAAACAAAATTCGGACTGCTGGTTTCGGGAAATCCAAGCCACTTGTCTCAAACGAGACCGAAGAAGGTAGAGCAAAAAACCGACGGGTAGAAATCCTAATCGCCGGCTTTGAAGAATAACAGGACAAAATTGAAAATTTTTAATCTCTGGCGAGAATCAAGCCATAGATTTTTTTTGCGCCGGCATGTCTTAAAACTTTTGAACATTCTTCAATAGTCGTACAGGTTGTGGTTATATCGTCTACTATCGCTACATTTTTGCCTCTGAATACTGACGGCTCTTTTACAGAAAAGGCATCTTTCAAATTGACAAGGCGCTCTTCGCGGGTAAGTTCAAATTGTGGTCGGGTTTCTTTTACTCTTACAAGATTATTTGAAATCACCTGTTTGTTCAGATTCTTACCTAAAAATTCGGCAAGAAGTTGTGACTGGTTGTATCCGCGTTTGAACTCTCTTTTTTTGCTTAACGGAACAGCAGTGATTAAATCAATATCAGCTGTATTAACCTTTTTTAATGTAGTATCTAATAAAAGTTTCCCAAGCGTTATTTTTAAGAATTCTGCTTCCTTAAATTTTAGTATCAACTCTCTTAAAATACCTGTATATTTACCGACGGTAATTATTTTTTCAAAATGATATTTTGTTTTTCGGCATTGCCAGCAATGCGCACCACCATCAGGCAACGGCTGATGACAGGTTAAACAGTATGGCGGTTTTATGTATTCAATTTTATTGAGACATCTATTACAAACAGACAGGTCAGGAGGTTCTACATCTTCACCACAGATAATACAGGTATTGGGAAAGAAAAAATTAAGGACGGGATTTATTATCTTTGATATATTCACGCTTTAACAATTTTTTTGCTTTTTTTGCTGATGGCATTCCTTGTATCAACAATCAACCTTGAATTTTTCAGGATAAAATTGTAGTCATAACAGGAATGGTCAGTAGAAATCAATACTGCATCAAATTGTTTCAGGTTATTTTTTGTTAATGTAACAGATTTTTTTTCTATTTGATGCCGACGCATTTTTGGTATTTTCAGAATATACGGGTCATTGTAGGAAACAACCGCACCTTTTCTTTCTAAAATTTCAATAAGTTCCAAAGATGGTGATTCCCTTATATCATCAGAGTCTTTTTTGTATGCCATCCCAAGTATCAACACTTTTGAATTTTTGAGTGGAATGCCTTTTTTGTTAAGTGCATCCTGCAATTTTTCAACAACATATTCAGGCATTTTAGTGTTTATCTCACCAGCCAGTTCTATAAATTTCGTCTGAAAATTATACTGTTTCGCTTTCCACGATAGATAAAACGGGTCTATTGGAATACAATGCCCACCCCAGCCGGGTCCTGGATAAAACGGCATAAATCCGAAGGGTTTCGTTTTGCTCGCTTCTATCACTTCCCAAATATTAAACCCCATTCTGTCAAACAGAATTTTCAGTTCGTTTATCATCGCAATGTTAACTGCCCTGAATGTATTTTCTAACATTTTGGTTGCTTCTGCAACTTTCATAGACGAAACTGGAACAACTTTGTTTATTACACTGCCATATAACAGTGATGCAATTTCAGTTGAAATTTTATTTATGCCACCGACAACTTTTGGAATTGTCGTCGTCGTGAAATTTTTGTTACCCGGATCCTCGCGTTCAGGCGAAAACGCAAGATAAAAATTAACACCTGCCTTAAGACCACCTTTTTCTAAAATCGGCTTTACAATCTCATCTGTCGTGCCAGGATATGTGGTGCTTTCAAGAATTACTAACTGGTCTTTGTGCAAAAACTTTGCAATTACTTCCGAAGTTTTTACCACAAAACTCATATCCGGCTCTTTCATCTCGGTTAATGGTGTTGGCACACAGATAATAATACAATCGGCGTTTTTCAATTCAGCGAAATCGGTTGACGGTTTTAGTGTATTCAGATTTTTGAGAGATGCTGATGGAATATGTTTGATATAACTTTTTTTGTTTTTAAGTGCTGTTATTTTTTTGCTATCAATATCAAGCCCAATAGTTTTGAAGCCACTCTTAGCAAACAGTATCGCAAGTGGAAGCCCTACATAGCCTAAACCAATAACACAAACAACCGCCTCTTTTCTCTCAATCTTTTCTTTCAGGTTCATAAAAAAAATTATACAAAAAAAAATAAAAAAGTCAAATAAAAAAATCCATATTACAAAAAAGGCGAGAGGTCTACAATAATCCTGTGAGTTCGTAAATTTCTATTGGCTGGAGTTTGCCTTTAAGATATTCTAAACCGAGTGGTTTAACAGTAACTATATCTTTTACTTTTTTGTAAGTATCCACACTGATTATGATTTTGGTATTGTATTTTTTATTTAATGATTCTAAACGAGAAGCAATATTGACATTATCACCGATAACAGTATAATCCATCCGCCTTTTTGCACCGATATTACCAACAACAACTTCACCGCTGTTTATACCAATACCGATATAACCAAAACAAATTCCAAATATATTCGGAGTTATTTGAAGCAACAAGTTTTTAGCTCCAAAAAAATAATACGATACATAGACAAAACAAAAAACCAACAGAAAACTAAAAACTATCCCTTTCCACCAGTTTAGCCGACGGACAATAATTGTAGTGACAAGGATTAACAGAAATAAAATAGTGAAATTTTTTGTTTGAGATAGTGCTACAATATAATCGCTATTCAGCAAGGTTGAGATAGCATTAGCGTGAAGTTCAACTCCTGACATCATCTTCATTTTTCTTTTTCCAAATGAAACCAAGCCAGTCAAAAACGGTGTATAAAAAACATCTGTTTCTTCACCAACAGATGGGATATACCCGACAAGCACGATTTTACCGTTGAAAAAATCAGGCGAAACTTTTTTCTGTAAAACTTTCCAGAATGGTATCGTAGGAAAACTTCCTGCAGGACCTGTATAGTTTATGTATGTAGCATTCTGTCTATCTAATGGTATAGTTTTTGTAGTAGAACGTTCATCCGGACCGACGCTGAAGCCCCTCTGACATTGTAGCCGCCGATTTTCAATCGGCGTAAACGGTGATTGAAAATCACCGACTACATGCTTGGCAGCTACTGCCTGCGCAAAGCAGAAATGTGTTTTACCAGAAGTGTCTGTTTTAGTTACTTGAATTCTACGAACACAACCATCTGCGTCTTTTAGCACATCAGCAAATCCATAATCCGCCGACGGTATAATTGGCAAGGTTGGCTTTTTTTCAGAACCAAAATAACTCTGCCAGATTATATTTTTGTATTTTAAGGCACTTGCAATTAAAGTATTATCGTCTTTCGGTAAACTTGGTTTTATAAAGAGTAAGTCAAACGCGATAACTTTTGCTTGAGAGAGATAATTAACTATTTCTACGTAATATGATCTTGGAAATGGCCACGGGTGAACGATTTTTTGTCGTGTTTCTTCGTCAATAGCGACAATAACAATTCTTGGGTCAGGCAGTTTAGTGGAAACACTTCTGGTAACAAGAAATCGTGCATCAATTGTCTTTAATTCCAGTGTCTCAAAAATACCACGATATGAAAGATAACCAATAACCAAACCTATTACCAAACCAAGAATTACAAAATTCAACTGACTAACAATAAACTTCTTCATTTTGCTAAAATCTGAAAACTGTTTCAGCACTGATAGTTCGTGGTGAAATTAGGTATTCGTAAGGTTGTTTGTATTTTTCATCAGATAAGTTTTCTATCTTGACAGAGATATCCAAATGTATATTCGGTGAATAGATTAAACCAAGATTACAAACTGTTTTTTCTAGAAGTGTGTAATTTTCTGGATAATAAAGATAATACCAACTCGTATATTGCTTGCTTGTATAATTTGCAGATAGTGTTGTTCTGAATTTGCCAATGAGATGATTTAACGAAATGTTAAATTTTGTTTTCGGTGCATATGGAACAATTTCGTTATAACTTATCAGTCCAGTAGTTTTACTTTTGTAAATTGAATAACTCCCATCAAGAATTGCGAATGAACTACCCTGTGGCAAGCCACAGGGAATTGCAAGTTAAATTCTATAAAATTCGTTGAAATACTTTATTGTTTTTTTCATGCCGACTTCAAAATTGACCAGTGGTTTATAGCCCAAGAATCTTTTGGCAAGCGTTATATCCGCAAGTGTATGCCTGACATCGCCGGCTCGCTTTGGTTTATAGACAAATCTCGGTTTGATTTTTAGGATTTTAGAAACTGTTCTGGCAATTTCCAAAACAGAATGTTTATCGTTACAGGCGATATTAAAAACTTTTCCTGATACATTTTTTGCTGTCATTGCAAGAAGGTTTGCACTTACTACATTATCAATATATGTGAAATCGCGGGATTGCTTGCCATCGCTGTGAATTTCAAACGGCTTGTTTTTTAAACCTGCATAGATAAACTTTGGTACAACAACTGCATATTTGGATTTAGGGTCCTGACGCGGACCAAACACATTAAAATATCGTAATGAAACCGTTTCAAGCCCGAATGTTTTTGAAAATACATAGCAATAATACTCGCCGGCAAGTTTTGAAGCTGCATATGGCGATATAGGTTTCGGTATTTGGTTTTCAGTTTTCGGCAATTCGGGTGAATCACCATAAACAGAAGATGAGGATGCGTAAATAAACCTTTTGACTTTTGCGTTTTTTGCCGCAATTAAAAGATTAAGTGTACCTGTGATGTTGACATCATTTGTTGAAACAGGGTCGTCTATAGAACGCGGAACAGAACGCAGTGCCGCCTGATGCAGCACATAGTCAACACCTTTCATAATTTTTTTAACAAGTTTTGTATCTCTTATATCACCTTTAACTACTTCCAGAGATTGTAGCCCCCGACTTGTAGCACCCGATTTTAATCGGGTGGGGGTTGAGAGATTGAGAGATTGAGCAAATTCTAAATTTTCCTTTTTGCCAGTACAAAAATTGTCCAGAACTGTAACGGAATATCCTCTTTTTAATAGCGCATCAACAATATGCGAGCCAATAAATCCCGCCCCACCAGTTACTAAAATCATAAAAACCTCATTTCGTGTTTCCGCAAACATGAAAACATCTTTTAGAATTGTATGTCTTTTAATAATCTAAAAATTGAATTAAACTTTCTCAATTTATTAATACTCAAAACATATATCATCTTGTTCCGTATTCTATAGCTTTTCAGGATTTTAGTTCTTCTCAATATCATCAAATTCCTGACGGTAGTTGCTAATGGAAATTTTAAATCAGAAGATATTTCCGATGGAATTAAACCTCTTTTATTTTGCATTAGTAACTTTATAATTTTTATAATTCTGTGTTTACGCAAACACGAAATTATTGTATTTGTATTTTCTTGAACCAATCTGTTGTCTTTTTAAGTCCGCTTTCAACAGAAACACACGGCGTCCAGTTTAACAATTTTTTTGCTTTTGTAATATCCGGTTGTCTGACTTTGGGATCGTCAACCGGAAGTTTCTTAAAAACGATTTTGCTTTTTGAACCTGTCAGTTTTAATATGATTTTCGCAAATTCCAAAATTGAGTATTCGGCGGGGTTTCCAATATTAACCGGTTCATTAACTGGCGAGTTTAACAATTTTACGATTCCATCAACCATATCTGAAATATAACAGAAACTTCTTGTCTGTTGTCCATTACCATAAACGGTTAATTGTTTATTTTTTAGTGCCTGCGAAATAAAATTTGGAACGACCCGTCCATCGTTGAGTCGCATCCGTTCGCCATAGGTATTAAAAATTCGCGCAATTTTTGTATCCACACTGTGAATTCTGTGATACGCCATTGTGAGCGCTTCTGCAAATCTTTTTGCTTCATCGTAAACGCCACGGGGACCGATTGGGTTAACATTTCCCCGATAATTTTCATTTTGAGGATGAACAAGCGGGTCACCATAGACCTCTGAAGTAGACGCAAGCAAAAATTTTGATTTTTTCGCTTTTGCAAGTCCTAATGCATTATGTGTGCCTAACGAACCGACTTTTAATGTCTGTATCGGCAGTTTTATGTAATCAATCGGTGAAGCTGGTGAAGCAAAATGAAGAATCGCATCCAGTGAGCCATCAATTTTTATATGCTGTGTAACATTATGGTTTATGAACTTAAATTTTTTACTATTATACAAATGAGTAATATTACCGAGTGAACCAGTGACAAGGTTGTCCATACAAATAACATAATGTCCATCGGCAATAAATCTGTCGCATAAATGACTGCCAATAAACCCAGCACCACCAGTGATCAAAATTTTCAATTCTGTTCTTTTCATCTTCCTATGCTTTTATACAAAAAGTCCAATTTTGCCATTTTCGCCGGCTCAAAAATATTTCTGCCATCAATAATAATTGGATGTTTCAGAAGTTTTTTAATCTTTTTCAAATCAACATTTTTTATCTCATCCCATTCCGTCAGGATAACAAGGCAATCGGCATCTTCTGCAACTTTGTATGGATTTTTGCAATATACCACATTTTTTAAAACTTCTTTTGCTTTTTCCGTCGCCTGAGGGTCATATGCTTTGATTTTAGCGCCTTCGTTTTGAAGCAAGTTTATTATATCAATGGACGGAGCGAATCTCATATCATCAGTATTCGGTTTGAATGCAAGCCCTAAAATACCAATCGTTTTTCCTTTGATAACCCAGAGCGCATCCTCTATTTTTTTGACAAAATCTCGTTTCTGATTCTCGTTTATCTCTTTCACATTTTTCAGTAAATCAAACTCGTATCCGAGTTTTCTAGAAATCCATAAGAAAGCTTCAATATCTTTCGGGAAACAAAAACCGCCGAAACCTATCCCGGCATTAAGAAATGCACTGCCAATCCTTTTATCAAGCCCCATCCCTTCTGCCACTTTTTCAACATCCGCACCACAGCGCTCGCAGATATTCGCAACCGCATTTATGAACGAAATTTTTGTCGCAAGAAACGAGTTAGATGCATGTTTGATAATTTCCGCACTTTTTATATCGGTAACAACCAGTTTTGTTTTTAACGGCTTGTAAATCTCTCTTAAGATATTTTCCGCTTTTTTAGACGAGACCCCGATAACGATTCTATCGGGATGGAATGTATCATAAACCGCAGAGCCCTCTCTTAAAAATTCCGGATTTGAAGCGACATCAAACGGGATATTCTTTTTCAGATTTCTTTTGATTGTCATCTCTACCTTTTCACCGGTTTCTACCGGAACGGTTGATTTATCAACTATCAGTTTGTATGAATCCATGCTTCTGGCAATTTCTGATGCAACATCCTCAATACACGACAAATCTGCAGAGCCATCTTCTCTCGGTGGTGTGCCTACACACATAAATATCACATCTGATTTTTTAACGGCATCTTTTATATTCGCTGAAAATGAGAGATGTTTATTTTTAACATTTTTCTTTAGAATTTTTTCAAGAGCCGGTTCATATATTGGAATTTTGTTCTTTTTTAACAGAGCAATTTTTTTTGAATCATTATCCACACATATAACGCTATGTCCAATCTCGGCAAGACATACGCCCGTCGTAAGCCCAACATATCCAGTCCCAATAATCGTTAATTTCATAACTCCAACTCCTTTAAGTAATCCTTCAATGCATCTTTCCAGTTTCGTAAGGATTCAAAACCGTTTAATTCCCAAACAAAATTTTTAAGCACAGAATTTTTAGGTCTCTTTGCAGGTCTGTTAAGTTCTTCTGTAGTTGTTGGTGTAATCCGTAATCTGCAATTTGTAATTCGTAATATCGTCTCAGCAAACTCATACCAACTGCAACTGCCTGAATTGGTAATATGATATATCCCGTATAAACCAGTTGAGAGTTGAGAGTTGAGAGTTGAGAGTAAAACCTTTATTGCTTCAGCTAAATCTTTCGTATATGTGGGACAGCCAAATTGGTCATTAACAATTTTTAGTTCTTTTTCAGTTTTTGTTTTTTCAAGGACTGTCTTTACAAAATTTTTACCGTTTTTGCCATAAAGCCACGAAGAACGCACAATAAAAAATTTATTCAACAATTGCTGAACGATAACTTCTCCAAAGTATTTGGATTTTCCATATACAGAAAGTGGATTAGGTTTATCAAATTCAATATATGGTTCTTTTTTTTCACCATCAAAAACATAGTCGGTAGAAATATAAACCATCGCAGTATCAAATCTCTGGCAGGCGAGCGCAACATTCCGGGTGCCTAAGACATTTATTCTATAACAATCTGCTGGTTTTTTTTCTGCACCATCAACATCAGTCCACGCAGCAGTATGAATTACGATTTCAGGATTGATTTTTGTAATGGTTTTATATGTTTTCTCAAAGTCGCTAATATCGCAAAATTGGAAATTGGAAATTGGAAATTGGAAATTGGGTTCAATAATATCCAGACAAAACACTTCTTCATTTTCCAAAACTTTGCACAAATCATAACCAAGCATCCCGCATCCAGTGATTACTATTTTCATAAAACCTTACCACAGAGTCACTAAGAACACAAAAAAGCACAGAGAACTTTACTGTGTAACTTTCTTTTTACTCTGTGCCTCTGTGGTTCAATGACTTTTCTTTTTGTTGTTTGCAGGTAATATTTTTGATTATCTTTTTTTTTAGCGGTCGCCACCAATTCTCATTTTGTTTATACCAGTTTATTGTCTCTTTTAAGCCCTGTTCAAAAGTATGTTTTGGTAACCAGCCAAGTTCATTTTTTATTTTTGTGAAATCAATCGCATACCTGAAATCGTGTCCTTTTCTGTCTACAACAAACTCTATCATCTCGGTACCTTTGCCAAATTCTTTAAGTATCAGTTTTGTAATATCTATGTTTCTCATTTCAGAATTGCCACCTAAACAATATGTCTCACCGATTTCACCTTTATGTAAAATCAAGTCAACACCTTCATTATGGTCGTCAACATGTATCCAATCTCTGATATTTTCACCTTTGCCATATACAGGTACCTTTTTGCCTTCAATAAGATTGGTAATAAACAGCGGGATAATTTTTTCAGGAAATTGATATGGACCATAATTATTTGAGCAGTTAGAGATTGTTACAGGAAGTCCAAAGGTATGAAAATATGCACGGACAAGATGGTCAGCAGCGGCTTTTGATGCAGAGTATGGTGAACGTGGATTGTAAGGTGTGTTTTCGTTGAATTTGCCAGTTGGACCAAGTTCTCCAAAAACTTCATCAGTAGAAATATGATGGAATCTTTTTTTGCTACATCTTAACGCAGCATCCAAAAGCACTTGCGTTCCAACCACATTTGTTTTCACAAAATCGTCTGCGTGAAGGATGCTTCTATCAACATGGCTTTCTGCGGCAAAATGGACAACTGCATCAACTTTTTTCATCAGTGAATTAACCAATTTTTTATCACAGATATCGCCTTTCACAAATTTATATCTCGGATTGTTTTCAACTGATGACAGATTCTTTTTGTTTCCCGCATATGTAAGTTTATCCAGATTTATAATTCTGCAGTTTGGATATTTTCTAAGAATATAAAGAATAAAATTACTGCCTATAAACCCACAACCACCTGTAACTAATAATTTTAGCGAGACATTATTTTTCATTTTTACTCAATAATATGACAAAACAATTTGTTTTATATTGTTTTAACCCGAGAACTTTATGTTTATATTGAAAAGAAACTTCAAGAGGTTTGGAAATATCTATTTGATCAATCTTATTTTTTAATTCTAAGACAGGAATATTTTCGTCCAGATATACTATATAAAGACGAGGATCTGCTCCGAATCTACCCTCATCCTGATATTGATATTCGGCAACTTTTATCGGATTGTTTTTGGCAATTTCTTTCCAGGTTTCGCCAAAATCTTTTATAAACTGCTTAGTAGGACTTTTGGCGACTTTTTGATCAAATGATACTCCGTTGATAAAAAAATCAACACCTCTTCTATTGTCAAGTGTTGGGACTATATTTTCATTCTTATCAAAGATTAAAGTTTCAAGGTAATCATTTCTCACCGTGTTTATTTCTTTTAATCGTCTATATTTTACCGCTGCGATTTTTACTTTTTCGTCTTTTATTAAACCATTTTCAGACAAACTGTTAATTCTCTGAACGAAACCATTAAAATCTCCTTGACTACAAGGCCATTCTATTTCACCGAGGCTCAGTTTTTTCCATTCATCAAGCAATCTCCCAATGGCATCAGCAGATTCTTTTCCTCTTTGGTATTTTTCTGACTTTTTAAATAGCTTCCTTAATATATTTTTACTGATTTCATAATTCCAATGCTTTACAACTAATTTCCAAACATCTTCTGTTGAAATACTTTTATCGATTTTTTCCAATTCTTTTAGTTTCAATTGTTTATTAATTTCTTGTAAATATTCTATAGCATTATCTTTATTAGACAAAATCTTTTTTGCTAAATCTTCTGATAATCTTGAAATTATATATTCCATAGTTATTCCGTTTTTTACCTTTTTTGGAAAAACATTATATATTCGTGTTTGAAAATATAAAATCCGCCACCCAAAGCACGACGGCGCCAGAGTTGCTCTGCATTTCTTTTTGCTCTATTGCCTGAGATATTTTTTATCACAATACTTTTAAGTTTATATCCATTTTCTAAAACATTTTGCATCGTATAAAAACTCAAAGGTACCCATTCACTCTGGCTGTATTTATCTCCAATAACAAGCACCAAAAATCTTTTTTCATCAAGCAACGAATATGTATTCTTCACAACTTGTGAAAATTTATTCAAAAATTCCTCAGTAGTTTTTGTATTACATAAGTCGTCTGGATTATCACTAAATTTTATAATGTCATGATAGGGTGGATGCATTATTATAAGTTGGACTTTTTCAGCATTGTAACTTTGTTTTAATGTTTTTTTTAGTTTTTCTATGGTCTCCTGAACAGCACTATTTCCTTCAATTATATCTGTTTTTATATTATATAGGTTTTTTTCTTGTGATATAAGTTCTTTTGCCCTTTTTACCATATTGGGCAAAAGTTCTATACCAATTCCATTTCTACCTAACCTTTTACACTCAATTAAAGTCGTTCCGCTTCCTAAAAAAGTATCAAGCACTATTTCGCCTCTTTTAGTATATCTCAACATTGCCTGATGTGGAATTTGTGGCACAAAATTACCATGAAGTTCACCACTGTGTGCCCCACTTTTATCACGAGCACCTAATAACCACAAACTATCAGTAATTACATCACTATAATCTTTCCAATTATTCAGGTCAATATCATTATATTTAGAAGTTTTGGGATGTTGGCTTTTTCTAAGTTTTACAGGTAAGGATTCAACTGTTGGTATATAATTTACACCTAACTCTTCACGAATTAACTCAGATTTATCCTTTATCTTATATTTTATATTTTTCGTTTTTAAAAATGAACACATCACACATATCCGCTTTTATCTGCTGGAAGTTCATCCAGAATGGTTCGTTTGAATCGTAGATCAACGCTTTCTCAGTTAAACTTCCTCGTATTTTCGTATTGATTGCTCTACAGGCTTTTACTTCTACCTTTACACCGTTAAGCCATAGATCATATTGACCATCAAATTTAGGATCGAGTTCCTTATTAGGTTTCTTAAATTTTTGATTAAGTTTTCTAACTACCAGCCTTTTCGTTTTTTCCACGGTTTGTATGGAATTGACGGGTCATTCAACAAAATACGGTATTCATCAGGTTTTTTATATTTGTAAAGTTCTGTTGGAATGTTTAAAATCCAGCACTCTTTTTTTGATAAACACTCAAATCCGTGAATGACTTCTGGCGGAATGACCAATAGCGAAGGTTTTTTATCCGAAAGTTCAAACTCCATGAACTCTTCTTTGTCTGATGACACCAGAACGATTTTCGCTTTGCCTTTGACAACGCAAAATCTGTCTGTTTGAATTTTATGATAATGCCAGCCTTTGACCCAGCCGGGTTTGCAGACGGTAATATATGCTTGACCGAATTTTTTGAAAATTTCCCAATCGCTTCTTAAAATTTCAAACAGCGCACCCCGTTCGTCTTTATGAACCGTTAATTCTTTCAACAAAACACCTTTTATCATAAATAATGTTTTTATATAATTTCTACTCTTGAAGAATCACCGACCATAACTCTATAAGCAGTCGGTTTTTTTTCAGATTTCAGAATTTCTACATTTTGTCCTATTAATGAATCCGCAATACGTTTGACATCTTTTATTTTAGAATTTTCCAGTATTATTGAATGCTCTATTTCGCTGTTTTCTATGACAGTATTAAAATAAACTGATGTAAACGGTCCAATATATGAATTAATAATTTTGCAATTTTCACCAATAATAGCAGGTCCTCTTATTGTTGAATTTTTTATCTCAGCATTTTTTTGGACCACAACCTTCCCTTCTATTTTTGAATTTTCTATCATACCTGAATTTTCGCTCTTAAGTGTATCTAAAATAATTCTATTCGCTTCAAGCATATCTTCTAATTTGCCGGTGTCCTTCCACCAACCGGTAATTATATGCGGTAAAACATTAAACTTTTTGTCTACAAGGTATTGAATTGCATCAGTTATTTCCAATTCATCTCGCCAAGAGGGTTTTATGCTGTTTACCGCTTCAAAAATGTTTTTATCAAACATATAAACACCGACGAGTGCCAAATCGCTTTTGGGCTGTTTCGGTTTTTCAACCAGATTTATTACTTTGTCATCTTTTAGTTCTGCAACACCAAATTGTTGTGGATTAGGAACTTTTGCAAGAAGAATCTGTGAATTCGGTTTTTTCTTTCTAAACTCATCTACGAATGTTTTGATACCATCTCTGATTAAATTATCGCCGAGATACATTACAAACTCGTCATCTTTTAGAAAAGTTTGCGCAATTTTTACAGCATGTGCTAGTCCTAATGGTGCTTCCTGTGGAATATATGTAACCTTTATCCCGAATTGGTTCCCATCACCGACTGCTGACATTATCTCGTCTTTTGTATCGCCGACGATAATACCAACATCTTTTATCCCACATTCAGCAATCGCTTCAAGCCCGTAAAAAAGGATTGGCTTGTTTGCAACCGGTACAAGTTGTTTTGCCGAAGTATGCGTAATCGGTCTTAATCGTGTCCCTTTACCGCCTGATAAAACTAATGCTTTCATAATTACACCAATTAAAAATGTAAAATGTAAAATTAAAAATTTATGTAAAAAGTTTTAATAAAATAATTCACCATAATTTTTCATTTTTAATTTTGAATTTTTAATTGCCTCTATACTCGTTCCCTCCAATAATTTAATGTATCTTCTAATGTCTTTTCAAATGGTATTTCCGGCTTCCAACCAGTTTGCTTTACAAATTTTGTATTATCACCTAACAAAATTGGAACATCAGAAGGTCTCATTCTTGAGGGCTCCTGTTTTATTTCAACTTTAACTTTTGATAATTTTAACAAATAGTCAAGCATATCTCTGATTTTCCAATCCCTGCCTGAACATATATTATACACCTCACCTGCAACACATTTTTCAGTTGCAAGCCAGTATCCGCGAACTGTATCACGCACATCTGTATAATCCCGTCGGGCTTCTAAATTGCCTACATATATCACAGGCGCTTTTTTATCCCCCCCTTTTTCTATTTCTGCTATTTGTTTGGCAAAATTACTTGTTACAAAAACCTCGCCACGCCGAGGTCCTTCGTGATTAAACGCACGGGTTCTAACAATATTTAGTTTGTATGATTGGTAATACTGGTAGCCTAACAAATCCTGTGCTACTTTTGAGACCGCATACGGCGATAATGGTCGTAGTGGGTTGGTTTCTTTGATTGGCACTTCGTTTTCATACACCATTCCATACTCTTCTGACGAACAGGCAAGTTGTATCCATGGATTGATTTTTAACTCACGAACCGCTTCAAAAATGTTCAGTTCGCCTATTACATTTGTACTAATCGTTTCCGATGGTGCATTCCACGATGTTACAACAAATGATTGTGCAGCAAGATGAAAAATTTTTTCCGGTTTTACTTTTCCAATTACCTTTCTTACCGAGTGATAATCCCTTATATCACATTCATGCAGAACAATCTTGTCTATAAACGAAACAATATTATCCGTTTTACTTCGCCATCTTTCAATCCCGTGAACTTCACAATTTTTAGAAAGCAACAACTCCGCCAGATGACTGCCTACAAAACCAGTGATTCCAGTAATAAGAATTTTCATAAATCCACCTCTAAGATAACGGCAAATTCCAAATCCCAAACATCCTTCGCTTAACTCTTTATAGAATGTCTTTCCATCTCTCCACCTGTCATAGATATTTATTTTATTAGAATATTCTTAAAAAGTCAACGAAAATTTTCAATCAATTTTCTGGTAATTTCACCATTTACACTAATTCTTTGAGTGTCCACAAATCTAACAGGCATAATTTCAACTGAAGTATTCGTGATAAAACATTCATCTGCAGTATATAAATCGTCAGGTTTTAGAAATGTTTCTTCCGTTTTTATCTCTAACTTTTTAGCAAGTTGTAAAATATGGTTTCTTGTTACACCTACAAGAATTCCAGCTTTTTTAGATGGTGTTTTTAATATG
The DNA here is from genome assembly GCA_040757695.1 of Elusimicrobiota bacterium. Classification (NCBI taxonomy): domain Bacteria; kingdom Pseudomonadati; phylum Elusimicrobiota; species Elusimicrobiota bacterium. The sequence continues at coordinate 8,730 of JBFLWK010000008.1, read as the reverse complement.
TTATTTTTTACTATAAAAATATTTGAAACTGTGCCTTCCGTCACAAAACCATCTAAATTTAACATTATTGCTTCAAACACATCTTTCTTTTTTGCTTCTATTTTTGCAAGTATATTATTCAAAAAATTTGTAGATTTTATCTCCGGACTAATCGCTTCAGAAGGATTCCTTCTGGTTTTTGCAATTATCATTTTTATACCCTCTCTGTAAAGTTTTGCAGAAAAGGGCTTAAATCTTTTTGCTATTATTACTAATGTTGGTTTTTTACACAAATCAGTGTCTAAACCAATTTCACCAACACCTCTTGAGAAACTTAACCGAATATAAGCATTTTTAAAATTGTTTGTTTTTATTGTTTTATAGACACTATTTTTTATTTCCTGTTTTGAATATGGTAATTTTAGCGAAATCAGTTTCGCTGATTCGAAAAGTCGTTTTATATGCTGTTCAATCTTAAAAACTATTCCATTATACGACCGCATTGTTTCATAAATTCCGTCGCCATACAAAAATCCATGGTCAAACACAGAAATTTTCGCATTTTTTTTAGCGTAAAATCTACCATCAATAAATACCATCATATTTAATCTCGCCACAGGTTTTTTTAAGCGCTTTTATTAACGCACCTGCTTTATGAAGTGTTTCGTAATACTCTCGTTCAGGAACAGAGTCAGCAACAATCCCGGCACCAACTTGGAAATATAGTTTTTTACCAGTAAGAACAAATGTTCTAATTAAAATATTCAGGTCGCAATTCCCGTTATAGCCAAGCCAGCCACAACTCCCTGTATAAGGCCCTCGCACAGTCGGCTCCAACTCGTCAATAATTTCCATACATCTTATCTTCGGACAGCCTGTAATTGTGCCGCCTGGAAAAACTGATGCTATTACCTCAAACATCTCTTTATCTTTTTTTAGAATACCGACCACATTGGAAACGATATGAAACACATGCGAGTATTTTTCTGTAACCATCATCTCATTAACTTTTACACTGCCATATTTACAAACACGACCTAAATCATTCCGTTCTAAATCAACCAGCATTATATGTTCTGCCCGTTCTTTTGCATCAAGTAACAGTTCTGTACATAATTTCCGGTCGTATTTATTTGTAAGCCCTCTCGGATAGGTTCCTGCGATTGGTCTTGTGATTGTTTTTCCATTCTCTATTTTAAGCAGCCGTTCTGGTGAGCAGCCAAAAATTTTTAATTCCGGAAACGAAAGAAAACAGGAAAACGGCGATGGATTTATAATTCTTAAGTTTTTATACAGCAAAAACGGGTCGCTAAAAAATTCACACTCCAGCCGCTGTGAAAGGTTTGCCTGAAAAATATCGCCATCTCTGATATATTTTTTCGCTTTAATAACCATTTTTTTAAACTGGTTCTTTGTTAAATTGGATTTTATTTTTATTCTTTCTTTTCTTTTTTTATAAAAAATTGGCGTGCCAATTTTTTCGTAAATAATTTTTAATTCGCCTCTTGCCTCTTTTTCTGTCTCTGATAGAATAAGAATCCTGGTTCTTTGTGTCCCGCTATCAGTAATCAAAAAATTCTTACAAAAAGCAAAATACATATCGGGTAAATTCATATCGTCTGTGGTTGTTGCAGGTAATTTCTCAAAATAATGTCGCATATCATATGATAGATATCCAATAGCACCGACGGGAAAAGGAATGGCGTTCATCTGTTCACGGGTTCTTATGTTCTGATGTTTCTGAAAAATAGTTTTTAAGTGTTTGATTGGATTCCCTATAAGTTTTTTGGTTTTTTCATCTTTAATTATTACTGTTTTATCTTGTTTACTTTTGATAATTATATCTGGTTTGAAACCTATAATTGAATGTTCAGCATTTTTACCTTTTTCTACACTATCAAGAAAAAACGAATACTTTTCTACTGCTGAAATCTTCCGAAAAACTTCTAAAGTATCAAAAACAGGATTAAACTCAAACAAGAATGGTTTTGTCATCTGAGAGGTGGTGGCAGTGATTTGAATCTTTTGATAACATCGCTGGTAATATCTTTTGTTATTGCTTCGTAATTTTTGTTTGAAAACGGCTTTATCACAGGTGCAATAATTTTTTCAACTACGAAAGGCGCAAGTGTAGAGTTTTTCACATAGTATTTAATTGCACCACGCGGGATAAGAACCGCGATAACTAAAATTGCACCACAGATAATAGCGCCAAGCACTATCCCTAATAACGCACCTAATAATCTGTCAATCAAGCCAAAAAATAAGATATTAACCAGTTTTGAGAACGCGTGACCGAGATAAAAAATAACAACCGATACAACAATAAATATCATAAAATAACTTATTATTAAACTTGACGGCTTGGGCGGTAAAAAAACAGCAAATTTTATATAAAATAAATTTGCAACCACTGAACCAACCAGCCCGGAAAGAATACTTGAAATAGCCGTCAGAATCCCAATTCGTGAGCCAATCCATGCAAAAACTACTATTATCAAAAAAATTGCAATATCAACCCAATTCATTGAATACAACTCCTGTTGATACCTTTGGATAAAAATAAGTGGATTTCTGAGGTAAAACAATTTTTCTATCTACAACAGATTTTAAGTGTTTAATTGTTAACGGTTTCACAATAACCGCTGCGGCAAATTCGCCACTCTTAACTTTTTTTATGGCTTCTTGTTCATTTTTTGTATAACTGATTTCTTTATCTTTTAAGATTGTTGAATGCAGATATTCTATTGGTGTTGTCATTGCGACAATTGTATTCGGGGCTTTCATATAAAAAAATCGGTTTTTAATGTAAAACTTGAAATTCCATTCTTTATTCAATTTGAACACACGAAATAAACCACGGATATCTCTATCGGTCCATTTTTTAACAAGCCGATGTGTTGGAAGTATTAACAGTCCTTTGTCTTCAAATGGGCATAAAAACACTAAAATATAGCCACCGCCTGTATATTCGTAAAATGTCTCATACCTGTGATGTCCATCCGCAATCAGTATTTTATTATTTTTCAGCAGATTTTTAAGCAGAAGAATCGTTTTGTCGTCGTCAATAACCCACATTTTTTCCGAAATATCTCTGGATTTTGTAAATGCTGATGGTGCGTATTTTTTTATTTTGTCGTTAATTTTCCTAAAAACACTTTTTGTATTTGAAAAAAGACAGAATATCGGGCTTGTATTTATATTGGTCGCTTTTAGAAGATTCAGGCGGTCTAATTTAGGTGCTGTATATGTTTTTTCGTGTGGAAAAATACCCCCCTTATTGCCAAATTTTTCGGTCTTTAAAAGCGCAAAAAAACCACATCTTGTATATCTTTTACCTTTGAACTTAAAGCTTTGTTCGTAAAAATAAAATGCTGGTTTTTTATCTTTTACCAAAATTTGTTTTGATTTCCATAAATCAAATTCCTGCTTTGCTGTGCTATAATTTTCTGGCAGTTCAATCCGTACCGCATTATACGGACTTTTCTTCAGAAGCAGTTGCCGCTCTCTATCTGAAATAATATCGTAAGGCGGGCATATCAAATCAGAAATATCTGTTTTACTATATCTTGTCGCACAAAACGGAATAATTTTTGGCATAATAACTTATTATGATACAGTTGAAAAAGTTAATTTACCGCAGAGGCACAGAGAAAATCACAAAGTTCACAGAAAAAACAGAATTCTTAATTCTCAATTCTTAATCCTGTGATTTTCTCTCTGTGTTCTCCGCGTCTCTGTGGTAGGGTTTTTCAATGATTTTATTATACCAAAAAATCAAAAAATTGCAAATAAAAAAATCCCCACCTAATTATGTAGCAGTCGCATTACTATGCGACTTTAGTGGAAATTTTTAATGCTGTCATCGCGAGGATCTTGCACATTTTAAATCGGCTTCGCAATGACATTTGTTATCGGAAACTTCTGTCACAGGGTAATATTTATCTATTTATCTTTCAAGTTTCAAGACCTGACACCTTGTCAGGCACCATGCCACAACACTTTGTCACACCTTGCCTGATTATACACAAATTTGATGCAAACAAAATTACATATTTCAACGATTCAACTCCATAGATTAACAACTTTTCACTGTTTTTTCTGCCGACAATTTCTTGTGATGTTGACAATGTCAGTAAAATTAATACTAAACTTACAATAAAAAATGTCTTTTTATCCGTGTAATAGTAATAACTAAGGATCACAGTCGTTGGTATAAACAACATTACTTCGTGAGCTCCTTTCAATAGTGGGACAGACATCATCATTGATAAAACAGCGAGTGAGAAGTGGTATTTTATATCTACATTTTTGTACTTAATCTGAAATAAAATAACCGAACAAGCAAAAAATAAAACAACACCAAACAAAAAGTGGCGCATATCAACTATCGGCAACTTCCAAGTAAATCCGATAATTAACTGCCACCCCATGTGGCAGTCCTCACCTTACTTGGAAGTTAGCCATTTTGGTTCACCAAAAAACTGGCGAATCTATGACTTTAAGGAAAGACTGTAAAAAATTGTTTTTACAAAGAACTAATTATATGTATTCACTTATTGCTTTGACAAATTTTTCAAAATACTCCATTTTTAAAGTTCTTCTTTTTCTACCATAATTATTTATTACGCATACTAAAACTCTGATTGTACTGCTGGGCATAATACTGAAAATCTAAATATTGATTCATAATACTTGTTTCATATTTTACCCGTTTAGATTCATCACCAAGAATATCTGCAATTTTATTCCCAAGTTCACAAGTTTTTAAAAAGTTCAGTGAGTTTTGACTTCAATAATACAGGTGTATAATTCTTATTTTTAGTATCCACCATAATTGTAAATAAATTATAATATAAATTCCTAAAAAGTCAAGTGGGTATAGGGGCTTGACATTGTTGTTAAAAAATAGTAAAATAATTTTGTGAAGCGAATCTATTTGTGTTTTTTATTAGCAGTATTTATTTCTGTTGGCTGTGAAGCTAAGGAGGCGAAAATGGTACGCGAACCTGCGGTTGCAGGACAGTTCTATCCTGCGAATAAAACCGAACTTTCTAAAATGATAGATAATTTTTTAGCAAAAACAAAAAAGCAAAATCTTGATGGTAAAATTGTTGGGTTGATTTCACCGCATGCTGGCTATGTGTTTTCAGGACAGACAGCAGCTTGGAGTTTTAAACAGATTGAAGGCGAAAAAATAGACACAGTGATTCTGGTTGGCCCAAGTCATAATTATCATATAAGAGGTGCAGCAGTTTGGACAGATGGTAGTTTTTCAACTCCGTTAGGAAATGTAGAAATTGATGAACAGATTATAAAACAACTTCTTACATCAAAAATTATTATAGCCAATAACAATGTCCATATTCCAGAACATTCGTTAGAAGTTCAACTTCCATTTTTACAACAGATTCTAAAAAATTTTAAACTTGTTGTTATTCTTATAAACGAGATTCAGGACTACAAGCAAACAGCAGAAATAATTGCTAAAATAGTGAAAGAAAGCAAAAAATCTATTCTGCTTGTTGCATCTACTGATATGACGCATTACCCGAGAAAAAAAGATGCAGAACTGGTTGATACCGATATTCTGAAAACAATAGAAAAATTTAATCCATCAGAATTGATACAGGCAGACGAAAAATGGCTCTCAAAAGGAATTACGGAACTGCACTGTACACTTTGCGGGCTTACTGCCGTGTTGACCGTGATGGAGGCATCAAAACTTTTAGGTGCGGAGAAGTCGGTAGTAATAAATTATTCTAATTCCGCTGGCTCACCATATGGTGATGAAAGTCGGGTTGTTGGATATGGAGCGGTAGCGTTTGTGAAACAAAATCAAAAATCAAAAATCAAAAATCAAAAATTAGAAACGAAAGAGTTTTCACTGACGAAAGAATCACAAAAAGAATTATTAAACATTGCAAGGCAATCTATTGAGAGTTATTTAAGTGACGGTAAAATTCCGAAATTTTCAACAAAAAATCCAGAACTTCTCAACGATGGTGCGGTATTTGTTACACTTGAAAAAAATCATCAATTGCGTGGTTGTATTGGCACAACAGAAGCAAGAATGCCGTTATATCAGGCGGTTTCGCAACTTGCGATTGCAGCGGCAACTGAAGATCACAGGTTCCCGCCTGTCACAAAAACTGAATTGAACGATATAGAAATTGAAATTTCGGTATTGTCACCACTAAAAAAAATTGCTTCAGCCGACGAGATTGTTGAACGCAAACACGGTGTTGTTGTCAGAAAGGGGTTTCGGTCTGGATTATTTTTACCACAGGTTTGGGAACATCCTGAACTTTCTAAAAAAGAAGCGTTTCTATCGGAATTATGCCGGCAGAAGGCGGGACTTGAACCGGGTGCGTGGAAAAAAGGCGATGTGGATTTATATATATTTACCGTCTTTGCATTTAAAGAATAAAAAAAGATGCGAGGGTTTAGGTGGATTTCAATCCATCTGTCAAAACCCGAAGCATCACACCATAATGTAGCCCGAACTTCAGTTCGGGTGAGCGAAGCGAAGGAGAATTATGAGCAAACGAAAACAACAGACAAGACGACATCAAATCAGACAGCGGTATTTGAGACGGCTGAAAAGGAAAAAGGTACTTGCCAAACAACAAAAACAAAAATCTGTAGCCGAGGTTTCAACCTCTGTAGTTCAACAACCCGCCGGCTAAAAGAATTTTTAATTCTCTTTCGGTTAAATCAAGTTTTGTTTTGAATACAAAATTTTTTGTAAGGTTTTTTACTGTAATATTTTTCTGAACTACCGAATCCCTGATATTCATCAATTTCATTTTATCAGACATTTCAATTCTATCATAATCCGATGGGTTCTCAAAAATCAACGGCATTATACCGAAATTGACAAGGTTTGATTTATGGATTCTCGCATATGATTTTGCAATAATCGCTTTTACACCGAGATAGCGTGGACACAATGCCGCGTGCTCCCGCGAAGAACCCTGCCCGTAATTCTCACCTGCTACAATTATACCTTCTTTTTTTGCTTCCAGTCGCTTAACAAAATCAGGGTCAATTTTAGAAAACAGGTATTCTGAAATAGCAGGTATATTTGACCGAAGTGGCAGTATCTTACTACCGGCAGGCAGTATATCGTCAGTTGTTATATTGTCTCTGAATTTAACAACAACTTGGGCTGTGATACTGTTCTCAATTTCTGGCAATTTTTCAATCGGCTTTATATTTTTCCCTCGGTAAACTATATCATTTGATATACTTTGCCGACGAGGAATTATTAAATTACTAACTGTTTCTATTTTTTCGGGTAATTTTATTACTGGTATTTTGCCCGATGGCAGTGTAATGTTTCCGTTCAACGCAGAAAATGCAGCAACCGCAGGCGACGATAGAAAAACTGAAGCATCGCCAGTTCCGCTTCTGCCTCTAAAATTTCTGTTAAAAGTTCGCAGTGATACACCGCCAGAATTAGGTGCACAACCCAGTCCGATACAAGGCCCACACGCAGGTTCCAGAATCCGAACACCACTTGACAGCAAATTAGATAACGCACCTATTTTTATCAAATTGACAAGAACCTGTTTTGAGCCAGGTGAAATGATTGTCGGCACTTTCACCTTTTTACCTTTCAGTATTTTTGCAATCAGTAGTAAATCGTATAATGACGAATTCGTACAGGAACCAATAATCACTTGGTCTACTTTTTTACCTGCTACCTCGCTCACCGGTTTAACATTATCAGGCGAATGCGGACAGGCGACAAGCGGTACAATTTTTGATAAATCAATTTCTATTATTTCGTCATATACAGCATCTTTATCAGCCGAAATTGCTTCCCAATCTTTTTCTCGTTTTTGTAATTTCAGAATTTTTTTTGTCTGTTCGTCTGATGGAAAAATAGAAGTTGTCAAGCCCAGTTCAGCACCCATATTTGTAATTGTTGCTCGCTCAGGAATAGTTAGATATTTTAGTCCATCACCTGTGTATTCAAAAATTTTACCAACACCGCCTTTTACAGTTAAGCGTCTCAAAAGTTCTAAAATAATATCTTTTGCAGACGCCCAGCCAGTCAATTTTCCAAAAAGTTTTATATTGATAACTTTTGGCATTTTGAAATAAAATCTACCAGTTGCAAGCGCATATGCGACATCTAATCCACCAACACCAATTGCGAGCATCCCTAACGCACCTGCGGTTGGTGTATGCGAATCCGAACCAATAAGTGTTTCACCGGGTTTAGCAAATCTTTCCAAATGAACCTGATGGCAAACACCGTTTCCATTTGGTGAAAAATACAAACCATATTTTTCAGCGATTGACTGTAAGTATTTATGGTCATCCGCATTCTCAAAACCCGTCTGTAAAGTATTGTGGTCAATATATGAAACGGAAAGTTTGGTTTTGATTTTGCTAGTATTTATTGCCTCAAACTCAAGATATGCAAGTGTGCCAGTCGCATCCTGAGTAAGCGTCTGGTCTATTCTGATAACTATCTCTTCACCAGATTGCAATTTGCCTTCAATTAAATGTTTTTCAATAATTTTCTGTGTGAGATTTTTTTTCATAATTTGATATTATTATACAAAAAATTTCACAAAATTGCCAATAAAAAGTAGTCGGCAATTAATTGCCGACCTGAAAAACGGCTATAAATTTATATTTTACCGATAATAAAATGCCCTTGACACAACCGTATAAAAATGATACACTTATGACAAATGCCAAAAGGCTTACAAAAAATACATTTTATATTCGGCA